>SXRI01000204.1 GCA_005793615.1 Bdellovibrionales bacterium | reverse complement strand
GTTAATAGTGTCGTTTCGTGGTCGTGAACTCGGAGACTTTGATTGTGCACGAACGAGCGAAAAAGACCATTTGTCTGTCGATAGGTATAGCCTTCGTTTGGTTTTACCTCATCAACACGTACGGTTACGCGTAAAGCTAGGCCAAACCTCACAAGAAACACGGCGATTTCAGATCGCTCCTTTACTGCAGGGATAGGCGCATTGCCATTGGTCGGCCATTCGACATCGAGATCAGGTCTTAGCCACAAGCCTAGATTTCGAAGATCAGTGATATGTGAATACACCTCGTGGATCGGCGCTGAAATAAGTCGCGAGGTTTGAACATGTCCCATCTCCAGAGCTCCTTCATCTGCTTTTTGCTTATTCTTGATTAACGAACAAACAGGTTTGTTTAACAACTTATTCTTTGCGCTGCGCTATTTCTTGTAAGAGTATCGACTCTACTCTATAGGTATTCGCGAATGAAAATTTCTACTTTGTTTCACATCCTGAGTCGGCAGTTTCGTATTCCACTCCTCGTCTTCACTTCGTTTTGCGCTTCATCTTTTCTTTTCAATGGCGTGAGATTCTCTGCCGGTGCGGGCTTTGCTGTGCCTGTCGCTATGTCTTTAGGTATGCCGATGGCGCAAGCAGATACGATCACGGGTAATATGTTGCACACGGGCTCTGCAGAGACTTTGCGGATACGTGTTGCCCGCGATGGCCAAGTGCTTAGTATTCAAGCAAATAATGACATTCTCAAGTGCCTTCGCCGCTTGCGCCCTGCCGACTTGGTTACCGTTCAGGGCACTGTCAACGCACTTCGCCAAGTGTTGACGATTGATTCGATCGACCGCTTGGGACTGCAGGAGCTTTTGGGCGCCTGGAATAGTGAGCGCTGGGAGATCTTTGAGTTCAAAACTTTCTCACAGCTCGAACTTTATATTCCTTCCGTTGCCGATACCAACAATGGCAAAGGCAAGCCTCGGCGCGATCGCCATCCGTTCGCGGGCCATACTCGTTCGCTTCGCTACGCGATCACGCCCGATCCTGATGAGATGTTCTCAATTTTTATGACCGATAATGACGATGTTCGTATGGGCTTTCTCAAGGTCATGCCGAATAAGTTGGTGATTACCGTGCTCGATCCGAAAAACGGCAAGGTCGCAGAGACCATCTCACTTTTGCGCATGCGACCACAGTGACGTGAAATCACTCTCAACACAAGAGCTTCTCAAGAGGGTTTTTTCGCAGCCTACGGCACCCTTTCGCGAAGGTTTTGTGCGTTCTGAGCTGAGTCGCATTCTCAGTTCCGCGGGCATTCCTCATTTTATAGACAAAACCGGCAATCTCATTGCCGGTGTAGGCTCATTTACAGAACTCCGCCGCCAAAGCAGTAGCTATCGCGTGGCCCTTATGGCACATATGGATCACCCTGGCTTTCATCTTGACCGCCGCCTAGGACCAAGACTCTACCAATGCCGATGGTACGGTGGGGCGCCCTGGGGTGGCATGAATCACCAAAGCGTGCGTCTCCATGATCCTCACCTTGCTCCGCGTACTAAATCAACGGTCGCTCTTTCCGGCGTGCGTGGAAAAATTCTACCGCTACCGGGAAAGTTTCAGGGCCGTGCCGACGGCCGTGTGTTTAAAGTGAAGTTTGAGCGGGATATTTCAGAGTTCTCAAAGATGAGTTTTGGCGGCTTTGATTTTCCGGCCTTTCAGCGCCGCGGTGATCTGATTTTTACTCGGGCAGCAGACGATCTGGCAGGTTGCGTGATAGCCCTTGGGGCGCTTCTTGACCAAGAAACTGAACGTCTGAAAAGCAAAACTCGCACTCCACGAAATCTGCTCGCTATTTTCACGCGCGCAGAGGAAGTGGGTTTTGTTGGCTGCACGGATCTGTTGAAACAAAAAACTCTACCTAAGAATCTCTGGCTTATATCCCTTGAGGCTTCTAAAACTTTACCAGGAGCTGAACTTGGTAAAGGCCCCGTACTTCGAATCGGTGATCGCGTCAGTTTGTTTGATTCTGAATTTTCCTCGCTTTTGTGGTCTGTGGCTCGGGATCTGGAAAAGAAAACCCAATTTCGCTTTCAACGCCGACTCATGGACGGCGGCACTTGTGAAGCGACACCACTGTCTTTGAATGGCTACAAAGTGACGGCGATTGCGGTTCCTCTCTTAAATTATCATAATGGTGATGCAAACGACCGACCTGCACCTGAGGCTATTTCACTCAGAGACACTGTACAGGCACGCCATCTTTGTCTGCAGATTTCACATTTCTTGAGGACGCACCCAAAATGGAGAATTCAGCGCCTCAAGGAGATCGCGTCCTACCATCGACGGCATCAAAAACAACTTCGTAAGAAGATCACTTACCATGGAGAAACTCCGCTATGAGTTCTCGTTTGAGTCCTCAGTTCCGGACTATTGACAACAAGTTGTTCTTTTCTCGGGGCGATGCCTTGGATCCTCGCTTAGGCGATTTGGCTAAGCCGCTGACAACGCCGCACACTCCGCAGGATTTGTTTATTGATGTGTCAGCGAAGACCCAGGCCTCTGCGGATGGACGTGTGTTTGTTATCGCCGGCTATCCGGACGATGAAGGGATTCGTCTCAATGGCGGTCGCCTCGGCGCCAATCAAGGTCCGACTGAGATTCGGCGTTCTCTTTATAAGATGACCCCGGCGCTTTACCAAACCCGATCGCAAGCTGCACTTTGGGATCTAGGTGATCTTAACTGCGAGAATGGATCTGACGGCGCGAAGGCTGTGCTGGATCGCCATCAAACCGTGAGTGCATACGCGGAGTCAACACTCCGCGCTGGAGCCTCGTGGATTGGTCTCGGTGGCGGCCATGATTATGGTTTTGCCGATGGCGCGGCGTTTTGTCAGTGGGCGAAAGTCGAAGGCCACAAACCTCTAGTGATCAACTTTGATGCACATCTTGATGTTCGCCCATTCAATGGCAGCCCGTCGAGCGGCACACCATTTTATCGCCTGCTCGAAACTTATCCAGAGACTGAGTTTGCTGAAATTGGAATTCAAGGTCATTGCAATAGCCGTTCGCACCTTGAATGGGTGCGGGCTCGAGGTGCCAAGGTTCTAACTCAAGAAGAAATCGAGACTTCAAGTGAGCCGATGGTCACTGTGGTGACCCGGTTTTTGGGCGACTTGCTTTTGCGCCCCCGTCCCGTTTTTATCTCCATCGACATCGATGGTTTTTCAAGCTCCGTCGCTCCAGGCTGCAGTCAGTCTTGGGCGACAGGGTTTATGCCTGAGGAGTTTTTTCCGGTGCTGGGGCTTCTCAACCACCGCCTGGATGTTCGCTTGCTTGGAATCTACGAAGTCTCACCGCCGCTTGATTCCGACCTTCGTACCGCTAAGCTCGCTGCACAGATCATTCATCGGGTAATCTCGTGAGAGGCTTTGGTAGCGACAATCACTCTGGGGTCCATCCACGTTTTTTGCTCGCGATCGAGCGGGCCAATATTGACCATGCGCCGAGCTACGGTACTGACCCGATTACCGAAAAGGCCCTGGTGCTTTTTAAGGAACTCTTTGGTGCGAACGCTGAGACCTATTTCGTG
>SXRI01000203.1 GCA_005793615.1 Bdellovibrionales bacterium | reverse complement strand
GAAAAAAGTTCCTGAGCCAGCGGTCAGAGAGTACTCGTTGAGCCATGGGAATTTTTAACCTCAAGAGGCGGTCTCTGTCGAGAAATGTTGTATTCAAACTTCAAGGTCTGAGTCAGGTGAAGAGTGCAATGTGCGGTTGGGTTTAGCTGCTGGTTTTGATGAATTTCAGTGGAGCATCCGCCAAAATTGATGAAAATCGGTGGCATTGGCGCTGAATCTCGTATTCGAGTGGCGCCGACATCCACCTGTGTCGTTAGAGGCTCCCAGTGATGTAAAGTTCACTCCATTTTTGCATGTAACTTCAATATGTTAGGAATTCCGCATCTATACTGCGGATTTTCATGGAAATTCCGCAGTATAGATGCGAAAATTAACACGATGTACGTGAAGCGATTGACTCCCATAGAAGCTGAGCTGCGGAAAAAAAGTGTTCTGTTGATTGGCCCTCGCAGGACCGGCAAATCGGCGTTCATTCGGAATCAACTCCGCGTTGACCGCGTGTATGATCTTCTCAAGGCCGATGTTTTTCAGGCTCTTTCGGCTCGGCCATCTCTGATTCGTGAGTCGCTTCAACCTAAAGACAAGCTGATTGTCATTGACGAGGTTCAAAGGCTGCCGAATGTTCTCGATGAAATCCACTCAATGATTGAAGAACGAAAAATCCGGTTTCTGTTAACGGGAAGTAGTGCTCGTAAGCTAAGACGCACACACACTTCTCTGATGGCCGGACGCGTACGAGTCATGCATCTTCACCCCTTCTGCTTTCCCGAACTCTGCGAGTTGATGGGAGGGAATGTTGACCTCGGCAAAATCGTTGCAACTGGCTGCCTACCTCCGGTGGCTATTGCTCGCACTGAACCAAATGGCGACAGCGAAGCATGGCGCGAGCTGAAGGACTACGGCGGGGACTATCTACATCATGAAATCTTGGCTGAGGCTGTGGTTCGAAAGATAGAGGCATTCAGCCGGTTTTTGCCTGTTGCCGCTCGTATGAATGGTGAGCTTATCAACTTTGAGGCCATAGCAAGTGACAGTCAGGTTCCGGCGCGGACCATTCGTGAGTATTACTCCATCTTGCAGGATACACTCCTTGGTCGAACTCTTGAACCTCTGCGATTGAAAGGAAAAAACTCCCGTAAGGCGACGGCCACGGCAAAATTTTATTTTTTCGATTGTGGGATCACCAACGCATTGCTGGGGCGTCGTTCAGTCGCGGTCGACTCTACGGAATTCGGAATTTTGTTCGAGACCTGGATTCATAATGAGATACGCGCGTACATTGACTATGTCGTTCATGGTGATGCAGAGCTGCAGTTTTGGCGGCATCCTAATGGCGATGAGGTTGATCTTGTTGTGAACGGTGAGATCGCTATCGAGGTCAAAGCTACTCGAAATGTGAATGAACGGCATATCGGAGGTTTGCTGGCTTTAAGCAGATTGAAGAAAATGCGAAAGCTCTTTGTTGTCAGCCGTGATCCCAACAGACGCCAGCTTTCGGGCGTGGAGCTTCTTTCTTGGCAGGACTTTGCCGAAAGCCTGTGGCGAGGCGAAATTTTTTAGATAAGCTGATTCGAAATGTATGTGTGGTTTTGGAATGACGTGTTGCTGTATTTCAAAGCTACACAAACGGCAACGAGTTGCCAAATGAGCTGCACAATCGGCAGCTTATTGCCGATTGAGAGAGTTCCCCAAAATGTTCGCTGATGCGTAAAACAATCGTAATTTCATATATTTAAATGTATTTCGGTCGACTGTATCCTGTGGGGTCGTCACTTTAGGGAACTCGCTCTGCGATTAAAGAGCACGAATGCTCTTTAATCGCAGAGTGTGAGTCCGGTCCAACAATTAGAAGCCAAAAGACAATGCTGTAGGGGGTTGCCCAGGGCAAAAAGCTCGGTTTCGGGGCTGGGAATTCAAAGCAACGAAACCGTGCGGTGCCTGACTCGGTCTTCCAGAGCCGAGTCAGCGTGGTTCTGCTTGCCAATCGCGGTCGCGCGAGGTTCAACAGAAGGGCAGCAGACTGAAATCAAGCGCGCACCTCGGGTGTGTGTATCGCGGGTGTTCCGCGTATCAAGAGGAGTTGAGATTGAAGCTTCTGATCACGGGCGGAGCTGGCTACATCGGTTCGCACGCGGCTCATCAGTTAGTTGACGAAGGGCACCAGGTGGTTGTGGTCGACAGCCTGTATTCTGGTCATCGTTGGGCCGTGCCTGAACGGGCTCGCTTTGTCGAGGGTAATGTCGCCGACACGGCACTCATGGAGCGGGTGCTGCGCGAAGAAGCCATCGAAGCTGTGTTGCACTTTGCCGCGCATGTCGAGGTCGGTGAGTCAGTCGCCGATCCTGCCAAATATTATCGTAACAACACGCTTGCTTCGCTTGGACTTTTTGAAGCGTGCGTACGGACGGGTGTCGGGCGAGTGATTTTTTCCTCAACAGCGGCGGTTTATGGCGAGCCGACTTCCGATGCGGCTCTGACCGAGAACTCACCACTCTTGCCAGTGAATCCTTATGGGGCATCGAAGCTTATGAGTGAGCGCATGCTCGCGGATCTAAGCCGTGCCGCTGGTGGACGGCTCAGCTACGTGATTTTGCGTTACTTCAATGCTGCAGGAGCACGCGGTGATTTGCGGGTTGGTCAGGCCACGCCACGGGCGACCCATTTGGTGAAGATCGCGGCCGAGACCGCTCTTGGTCAGCGCGATTCCATAACGGTGCATGGTACTGATTATCCAACTGCTGATGGCACGTGCCTGCGTGATTACATCCACATCGACGACTTAGTGCAGGCGCATATCGATGCTTTGAAGTACCTTGAGGGCGGCGGCGCTTCGGATATTTTCAATGTCGGTTATGGTCACGCGAGTTCAGTGCTCGAAGTGATCGCGGCCATGAGTCGAGTCAGTGGGAGCGAGATTCGTATGGTTAAGGGCCCGCGGCGTGCGGGTGATCCGTCGGTGGTTTTGTCCGACAATCAAAAGATTCGTCGTGTTCTTGGGTGGCAGCCACGGTTCGATGACCTTGACCTGATCTGCCGAACCGCTTTTGAATGGGAAAAAATCTTACAGTCCAAAAAGAAGGTTTCTAATGCCGACAAGCGAACCCATGACAGCTTCAATCGATAAATCCTTGCCGAGCTATCCAGTGGCGAAGTTAGAGAGTCTGAAACTCGATGTCGGTTGTGGCGGACATTGTCTTCCAGATGCCGTCGGACTTGATATGTTTGCGTTTCCGGGTGTGGATCATGTGCATGATGTGAACCAGGCGCCCTGGCCGCTTGCGAATAATCGTTTTGAGTTTATCCGCTGCCAACATGCGATTGAGCATTTTGCCAACTGCCATGTGGTCGCGCGTGAAATGCATCGCGTGTGCAAGAATGGCGCGCTGATCGAGTTCATTACTCCTCACTATTCATCGTATGCTTCATGGGGCGATCCGACACATGTACATCATTTCGCTCTCGCGTCGATTCCGATTTTGTTCGAGCAGGCCGTTGGTGCTTCCGGCTACGAGGTGGTTGCAAACGAAATCAAATTCACGGGCTCGGTCACTGACGTCTTCGGTTGGTTGGTTTACAAGTTGTCGCCGAAGAAGTACGAAAAACACCTCGCGTGGATGTTCCCTGCCAACGAGATTCATACTACGATTCGGGTGAGGAAGAGCCACTGAGTTAAACTGAGTTAAATGGACTTAATGGACTGAATGGATTCAAACGGAGGTTTAAAATGGGAAAATACATCGCCGCTGTCCTGTCTGTTTTTGTAGTCGCTAGTTCATCGTTCGCCCAAGGGAAAGATCAGGGCGAAGATTTTACTGCCATGCGCTGGTTTTGCACTGCTGACGGCTATGACTATGAGGGGCAGTTGCAAACCGTCAATGGTGAAATTCGGCCAACCAAGAAAGCTGCCGAAGAATCGGCACTCAGTACCTGCCGTGGTTTTGGCTATCGCACCTGCATGGTGAAGTTTTGCTCTGAAACGGGTGTTTAGTGATCAACCTGCGCGAAACTCTTGGACTCGCTGATGAGGCATTAACCTCCCGGAAAGTATCCTATGCCTTGATAGGCGGTTTTGCGCTTGCTTCGCATGGTGTTCATCGCGCTACTCAGGATATCGATTTTCTTGCAGACGGCAGTCGCCGGGCTGAGATCATCGAAGCATTGACCGAGAAAGGGTTTCGGCTCAAGCATGCAACAGACGAAGCCCTGTAGTTCGCAGGCTGCGGGTACCTTGCTGTCCTTCCTACCAATCGCCCGCTGAGTCTTATGATGCTCAAGGAAGCCGTTGAGTCGTCGGCACTGATGGTCAGAGTTTTGCGGGTTGAAGATATCAACGGGCTGAAGATTCAGGCCTATTCGAATGACCTGAGTCGCGAACTTCAGGATAAGGCCGATGTACAGAGCCTTATCGCGAAGAATCCGAATCTAGATTGGGATCGTGTACGTAAGTACGCTGATCTTTTCGAGCAATGGGCGGAGATCGAGCGGATTCGGAGTCGTGTATGACTATGGAAGAGTATTTCGAATTTCTGCGCCAATATTGGGAGATGTTCGGCGTACGACGCCGCCAGTTTTCTCGGGCAGGTCAATAAATCGTCGGTGTTGAGTAGAAGCCATCCAGGAGAAAGAAAGCTCGCCACGCCGGCTCGGAACCTCTGTTCGAATCCTTTTTTCGCGAGGAGGTCTTTCGACTTTGATTTCATGTCTCCTTGCATGGAAATGAGAATATGCTTCTCGCCTGCGTATTGCTCG
>SXRI01000202.1 GCA_005793615.1 Bdellovibrionales bacterium | reverse complement strand
TGTCTCGAAGACTCTGTCGTTGACCGATTCCAAGAACAGATAAATCGACATCCATATCCATGTAGCCATCCTTAAAGGCGAGAGCAAGAGCGGTGGGGTAGCCCAACTGCAGGACACCACGCACCTTATTCATTTTTTCGTCTTCATAGGTCGGATCCAGCGTATTCATCAACGCTACCAACTGCTCGCCACCTAACTCCGTAAGATCGATACGCCCGTCGAGAACACCGCGGTTGATATTCAAAACAAAACCCGAGCGCCCGCTGATCGTCTTTGTACCATGGCGCATACGGGTCAAAAAACGCTTCGGCAAAATCTCGCCGAGATCAAGGCTCGTCATCCGTGCCAAAAACCCGAGCTGTAAATTCGCCGGGTAGGTGTCGAAGTACATTTCTCCATAAACCCGCCCCGGTCCGAGATCGAGATCAAACTGATGTACCGAAAGCATGTTTTGATTCATGGAAAGAGCGCCGACAAAAGGGCCATACTCTCGTTCTTCCCATTGAATCTTTTCAATTCTCACCTGGTCCGCTCCTTGAAGCAGCGGACGAACTCGCTCGAAACTTACCCTCTCAAATGGATTTTGTTTGATTAGATTCTGGAAACGAAGATCCTTTCCGTCCCAGATCAACTTTTCGGAAAACGGCAGGCGCCCATTAAAACCACTGACGGCCATTTTATCTTTGGACCAGGCGAACTCCTGAAACTGCACTCCGCCCAATAGGGTAGCTTCACGCCCTTGAAACACCGTTAGGGTCAACGGCAGTTGAATCTGACCACGAAGTTTTTGCCCGGCAACCTCAATGTCTTTATTAATGTTAACGTCCACTTCGCTACGTAGCTGAACATCCTTGGTCTTCAGGTTCGTAACCCCATCGACGGTCACCGTCATGGTTCCCCGGTTGAGATTGAGCACGAAGTTTTCAAGAGTGAGCCTACTGCCGTCGCGAAGGCCGGCTTTTGCCGCCAACTCAAGCCCCTGGATCGGCAGCGGCGTTTCGCCAAGCGAAGGATCGAGTTCCACCGCACCCTCGCGCCCCATCAATTCGACATCGACATTCTGCATCGCCTTCAGATCATGGGAACGCGCACGGAGTTCAAGATGAGTCGCCTTCACTCTTGCTTTCTTATCAATCGCCACATCGGGAGCCGATAGGATCACATTTGCTTGGTTAGCCGATGGCTGTAAATGAATCTTGTGTTCAAGCGAAACAGCTTCGTGAAGTATGAGCGGAAGTTTCTTAAGGTCTCCTCGCCCGAGTTGCGTGATCTCGGTACGTCCCTCACTCATTAGCTGCGTAGTTGGAGACGCAGCTTGCAGCGAGGTTTTCGTAGCGATTCGCCATTGACCAAACTCTTCGTTCTTAGCCTCAATTTTGGCGTCCATCGACAATAACGATTCGGCATCACGGTTGAACTGGCCGCTCAGCGCGACTCCCCAGGGTTTACTGAAACCAGAAAGCCTCAACTGCGGAAACCCCAACTGAAGCTGCGCGGACAGCGCTCCGGAACTCGCCACACTGACCTGAAATTCGCTCGCCGCATTTACCGGCAAGAGTCTTTGCGCACTTTGAAGCTGGTCTCCCTTCAGAGTGCCGGGGCGCAAGAGCGTTAACAGTTCTCGCGCCAGGTTTAGCTGCAGCCGGCCTTTGGCGGTTGTCGCTGCGGTTTTTTGCTCGTGCGTGACAACTCCCTCGGAAGTAAAAAACTCAGAGGATTCAAGCTTGAGTCGCGCTGAATACTGCGCACTTGCAAGATCACGAGGGATCGTGAGTTGGCTTTGCAGCTGAAGAGCCACCGGCCTGGCCAACTTTTCAGGCAAGCTAATTTTACCGGCACTAAAGTCGATTTCAATGCCAACTGCCTCTGCTAGGCGCGAGATGACTTTCAGTCTTTGCTCTTTCACTTCAAGACGCGTGCTTGTCTTGCCATCGTCAACCTGCAACGCCAGCGGCCCCAGCACGACTTCTGCGCTCACCTCATCAGTCTTGACGGCATCATGAGAGCCCTTAAAGAGCTCCACGGTACGCGCCACAAGGTGGAGTTTGGCATTGGCGTGACCCGACTTCAAATTTAGAGAAGTCGCTTTGACTCCATCTTTCAAAGCCGTGCGCACCTTGCCGAAAGAAAGGGCAAATTGGGTCGGTTCGACTTCGTACACCCATTCCTTAGCCTCGCGGCGAATGCCGCCGGCCCACTTGCCCGCCATCGCCCCTGAAAAGTCCACGTCTTTACTCGGCGAGGTCAATCCTGATTTCGTTTGCCCCAAAATCTGTCCAAGAATTCGCACAGAAAAACGGGAGTCAGGAGTGATCTCTCCGCTGAGCGCAAGTTTTTCCGCCTGAAACTCCACCTGGCTACGAAAGCCAAAATTCTCGATCTTAACGTTCGTAACCTCTTCGCCCTTTCGAAGCTCCAACTCCGCTTCAAGTTGGTCGATAGTGATATTCTTCGCCGACACGTTTACAGGCGGTGCGATCAGAAACGACGCGAGACTCTCCAGTCCGCTCGCTGATTGGCCCTCGGTTTTCGTTTCTTCCGGCAGGTTTTCACGCGGGCCTGAGATTTTGACCTTGAACTTCGGGCGCACGAGACGAAGCTCATTAAGCTCAAAGCGGCGCGCCCAAATTTGAAACCCATAACTCACGTCAACACT
>SXRI01000011.1 GCA_005793615.1 Bdellovibrionales bacterium | reverse complement strand
CAACTACACGAAGAGCCTAATTTCATTTGTCGGCAATTCCGGCTCAGGTAAAACCACTCTGCTTGAAGCGCTGATTCCGCTCTTCAAAGCACGCGGTCTCAAAATCGGCGCCATCAAACACGATGCACATCAATTCGAAATCGATCATCCAGGTAAAGACAGCTATCGTCTTAAACAAGCTGGCGCCACGGCCGCAGTAATCGCCTCAGCGAACAAACTCGCCTTCGTTAGCGATCTCGAAGCACCTCTCGAGGTTGAAGATCTGGTCGCTCGCCATTTCCGAGGATTTGATCTGGTTTTAACCGAGGGCTATCGGCAAAGTCGCCTGCCAAAGATTTTCGTCACCCGCTCTCCCGACAATAAATTCACTGGCGATGTGAACACCCTCGTCGCGATTGCCACTGATAATCCGGGCACCGATAATCCGAACATTGCCAGCGCCTTGCCCCAAGGTCAGCGCCTGCCGGTCCTGGATCTGAACAATCCGGCAAGTATCGTCACTTTCATTGAGGCAAAGCGCACAGCGAACTAAGGAGCCTGTAGCGATTCTGCCTGTAGCTCGCCGGTCCAGCCATTAATCCCAGCAGGGAAGTTTCTGACATCTTGAAAGCCACGATTACGTAGAATCTGTTCTGCACGCTTAGATCTTACACCCGCCTGACAGATCACAATCAGCGGCGTCTCTGGTGCCAGCTGCGGCAGTTCCTCACTCTCAAGACGCGAAAGGGCGAAATGAAAACTACCGGCCAGGTGTCCATGAGTCCACTCCTGCAGCTCGCGCACATCCAGAACCTTGATCGCCTCCCCTGCTAACGCCTCACAAAGTTCATCGTGCCGAATCGGCTTCGAAGCGGAGGCCTGACAACTTATTGGCGCCAGGTCCTGCAGGACGATCTGTTCTCGCGAACCACGACAGAGTGCACACCCCGCTCGCTTGGGCACCTGCAAGTTCATCATTTCATTAGTCGCGAGATCCACGATCTGCAGACGGCCGACAAGTGGATTCAGACGACTCACGTGCCCTGCCTTTAAGAGAAGAACCTTGATCGTCTCCATTGCCATCATCGAGCCGATCACACCCGCAATGCCGCCTAGCACACCGCTCTCAGCACAATTTTGGATACGTGATTTCGGTGGAGCCGGATGAAGGCAACGATAACAGGGGCCGCGCTCGGCCCAGAACACGCTCACCTGTCCCTCAAATTGCGAGATCGAGCCATAGACCATGGGTAAGCCAAGCTTGACGCAAGCATCGTTGATCAAAAACTTCGCGGCAAAATTATCAGTACCGTCGAGAACAATGTCGTAATCGGCGAAAATTTTCAACGCATTGCTGGCGTCAAGATGCTGATCGAAAACACGCAAGTCTAACGCCGAATTCATCGCCCGTAGTCTCTCGGCCGCCGCCTGCACTTTGCTTTGCCCAATATTCGCTTCCGTAAACAATACCTGGCGCTGAAGGTTCGTGGCATCCACCACGTCACCATCGATCACTCCGAGTGTTCCTAGGCCCGCCGCAGCCAAATACATAGCCGCCGGCGATCCCAGCCCTCCGACACCGACACAAAGAACCCGCGCCTTTTCCAGAATGGCTTGGCCCTCAACTCCAATTTCAGCAAGTATCGTTTGCCGTGAGTATCTAGACATGACTCACCTCTTGACGTTTATCTTTGCCCATCCGCCGCTCAGGAGTGAAGACGTCCACTTCGAGAACCACTCCGTCGATCTCTAGCGATTCCGTCCCAAGCTTTGCCGCCCATTCAAGTGAAAGCGCAAACACTAGATCCAGCCCACCTGGGGCCTGCGAAGTAACTGCCCGTGATCCTTCATGGCTCGGTGCAATCACGATGGTAAAAGAGAAATTCAATCCACCTGGCAGCACCGTATTCTCTCGCAGCGAATCACCTTCATTTTGAAGGCGAGCCAATTCATCTTGAGAGAGGCGACAACGAACGCCTTTGGAGCTGAGACGTAGGTTCATAAGATTGCCCTTTCCCATTCCTCAGGTGTGTTGGTATTCATAAAACTCCGCGCGAGGGCTGCTGCCGGTCTATTGGGCGGTATTGCAACACTCTCTAATCCCGCCAACAGTTGACGAAACGACCGCTTATTTGCCGGTATACTGTCACTGCAAAGCTCGCTCAGCTGCCGCATCACTTCGTGCGAATGCGTGAGTAAAAGCGGCAACTCGAATCCTGAAAAATGTACGGCCTGTGCTTCGCCAGCCGGTGTCGCCAACAGATTTTCCAAATGCTCAGAGGATAGATTGGGCATATCAACTGGCACGATCAAAAAACGTGCGAAATGTTCGCCACGCTTTATAGTTTCACTGATCACACTACGAACACCCTCGAGTGGACCCCGTGCCGGTTGTTCATCAGGAATCGAAGGCAAACCCTCGATCACACCACTCACGAAAACAGCATCAACGCCTTTAAGTGCCCGGAGCCGATCAGCGATCACCTCTACTAGCCGGCGCCCTTGGAACGGCAAACTCGCTTTATCAGTGCCCATGCGGGTGGACATGCCCCCGGCAAGCAGCAGCGCTGCGGTCGGCATGGCCACAAAGGGCATGACCCCGGACCCAGTCGGTTTCACCGTTTTCATAAAATTCCTTCTTCCAAATCGGCGCGCGTGTCTTGATCTCTTCAAGCACGTAGCGCGAAGCTAGGTAGGATTCGTCGCGATGGCGCGAACTCACCGCAATCGCGATACTGATTTCGCCCACCTTTAAGTGCCCTGTACGATGGACGATATAGAACTTCAAATCGTCGCCCCACTTAAGCCGGGCCTCTTCACAAATCGAGGTAAAAACCTTAACGGCAAGTGGCGCGAAGGCATCATAGGCCACCGCTGTGACCCGTTTACCGAGATTGATATCGCGAACATAGCCCAAGAAGATATTCTCCGCCCCATGTGAGCCGTGCGGAACCATCTTTAAGACCTCACTGGGCTCTATCGTGGCATCGATGATACGGCAAGTGACCTGCGACATAATCAACCTCCGCAAACCGGCGGCAAAATCGCCAACACCGTGTCGCCACTGATCACCGTCTGATCCTCGAGAACAGAATTTTCATCGGCAAACGCCGACTCAGCGATCAAACCGCGATCATTGAAACCGGTACCGAGGGACGCAAGCTTCAAAGCCAGATGCTCACGCAGTTCATTGACAGCTGTGGGCTGTGCCAGCTCCAGGATGATCGCCTGCGTCTGCTCCTCGGCCTGTACACCGGGAACCGCGAATTTACGAAAAGCTCCGAATAATTTCACATGCACACGGATCATAACCACTCGCCTCCCTGCCATTCATGATTGAGAGAAAACACCTCAACGGTTTGTCCAACCTCGATCTTCGCGAGCGCTTCGGGAAAAACCAGCCAAGAATTACTGACTAAAAATGGACTGATCATGAACGACGCCTGGCCTTTGAAAAGCGTCGCTTCCAAACCATTCTCGGTGGCCCTTAAAGACCCTTTGAAGAAGCACTTCAGATCCTCAGGTTTCTTTGCCACGCCGTTCACCAAGCGCGCACGCTGCGGCTGTTCTGCTGGCAATCCAAATCGCGCGCGCAAATAGGGCGAGATGAAAAATCTCAAGCCGACTGCCGTCGAGATCGGGTTGCCGGGAACACCAAATACCACGGTCGGCACATGGGCGAATTTTGCAAATAGCAGTGGTTTACCCGGGCGAATCGCCACCTTATGAAAAACGATTTCGGCGCCCATCTTCTCCAGAGCACTCTTAACAAAATCATGTTTACCCATCGACACTGCGCCAGTCGTGAGGACGATATCAGGTTGATCGGCCATCACACTATCAATAAGACCTGCCCACACGGATTCGTCATCGGGCACCACACCATAAAACTTCGCCTCTACTCCCATCTCCTGCAGAGTTGCCATCAAAAATGGCCCCGTGGAGTTACGTATCATTCCCGGATCAAGGCGCGAGACCGAGTGGTGCACCAACTCGCGCCCCGTGGAAATCACCGCGATTCGCGGCCGACGATAGACCTCGACATTGGCGATACCCAAGGCCGCGCAGGCCATGACATGCTGGGCTCCCAAACGCGTACCCACTCCAGCGACCTTTTGCCCTTGCATGAAGTCTTCACCGGCTCGGCGAATATTATTTCCCTCTACCACCGGCGCAGAGATCAAAATCTCCATTGCCTCAGGCCCGCCCAAGACCTGAACGTCCTCGACCTTGACTACGGCATCAAAAGGTCCGGCCGGAATCGGCGCGCCAGTCATGATTTCATAGGCGATATTAGGCGCCCCTATCAACGGAGCTGCAGGTGCAACTGCCTGCGCACCTGAAGCAGCCTCACCCCCCGGCGTGTCGCCAGCGACGATAGTTTTGTGCACGTGCAAGCGAAGCGGATGAGCTTCAGAAGCCCCCACTGTGGCCGCTGCATTCACCACGAAACCATCCATCGCTGAATTGTCGAACGACGGCACCGGTTCATCACCAAGAACTTCGCGCGCCAAAATACGGCCGACACAATCTTCGATCGCGACCATTTCAGTCTTCGCCCTGCGCGAAGCCGCTACGTCGGTGATTTTCCTAATGGCCTCTTGGTAATTGATCATTTGCCACCAACTGAACGCACATTCTCATGTTTACCGCCGCGAACCATCTCAATTGCGTGCGGCAAAAGATCACCGATGGCTTCAAGCCCCTGAGTAACTGCTTTCGGGCTACCCGGAAAGATCACGACCAGCATTCTACCGACCAAGTAACCTTCACTACGGCTGAGCCAAGAATTCGCGGTGTACTTTGCCCCATGTGCACGCAAAAGCTCACCGATACCCTCGACCTGACGGCTAGCGATCTCGCGCATCGCCTCTGGAGTCACATCGCGAGGTCCAAGCCCCGTACCTCCAGTGGTGAGAAGGAGCTCCACGCCACTTTCAACCAACGCCAACACTCGCCTTTTGATCTGCTCCTTATCATCGGCAAGCACGCTATGCGACTTCGTCTCAGCGCCGCGACCGCGCAAGTAGTCCTCAAGAAGAGGACCCGAAGCATCCGAAGCCTCGCCTTGCGAACAACGATCACTGATGGTGATCGAGGCCGCGAGCAGATTATGAAACAACGCCTGCTTCTTTGCTGTCTCAGAAGCCAGCGGAGTTTCGCCAACTTCAAACCGCGGGTGTCTCCATATCCCAGATTTTCCACCCTCTTTGCGCTGCAAATGGACATCCGAAATCGACAACACCGGGTCGATGCCTTTAGTGAGATCGTAAATACACAACAATGCCGCGTTGACACCGACCAAGGCTTCCATCTCAACGCCGGTCTTACCGTGACAAATCACTTCGCAAACGACAGAGATGCTCTCTTTGTCGATCTCGCACAAAACGCGAACTGAATCGAGAGCGAGATGATGGCAAAGTGGCAGAATTCCCGGCGTGTTTTTCGCCGCCATGATCCCCGCCACTTCCGCCGCTGCCAGAACATCACCTTTTGGCATCTGTTTGGCGGCAATTCGCTGAACTGTTTCCGGCGCCATGTGAATGCGGCCTTTGGCCACGGCCCGGCGGCGGGTGACGAGTTTTTCGCCGACATCGATCATTTTGAAATTTGGCGTTTTTAAACTAGCCGCTTCTAAATTTGAATTATCAGCCACCGATGGCTGAGAGGTTCCAGGTGTTTCCATATTTTCCTTCCTGAAGAGAATGCGAAAGAGATTTTCCGGAGAGTAAGTGCCGAACGCGAGCCATCAGCTCTTCTCGATCATCGGAATTTTGTAAAAGCGGTCGGAGCGAGAGGTCGCCGTCGCCAAAGAGACATAGACGTAATTTGCCGCTGCTCGAGACACGTAAGCGATTACAAGTTTTGCAGAAATCTTTCGAGTACGGCGCGATCACACCCATGCGACCGGCAAAATCCTGGTGATGATACTCAATCGCCGGGCCGTCACCATGCGAGCGTTCTCGCATTTGCCACCCACTCTGCGTGAGAAAATCAGAAACGACTTGGCCCGAAAGATAATGACGATCAAAAAGCTCCTTATTGCGCCCCGTACGCATAAGTTCAATGAAACGAACCGAAATCTCACGGGTACGCACCCATTCCATGAAATCAGCTAAACTTGTTTCATTGAGATCCTTCATCAAGACCACATTGACCTTCAGCGAGCGAAAGCCAAGTCCAAGCGCACGATCAATTCCATCCATGATCTTCTGATGCTCCGAGCGACCAGTCATTTTCAAGAAGACCGCTGGATCGAGACTATCAAGACTCAAGTTAAGCCCCTGAAGTCCCGCACGACGCAGACTCTCGGCTTGTTCATGGAGCTTCAAACCGTTGGTGGATAGTGCGACAAATCGGATTCCAGGCACCGAAGCCACGCGCGCGACTATTTCCACGAGATCTCGGCGCACCGACGGCTCACCGCCGGTGAGGCGCACCTTCCAAAACCCCAGACCCGCGAAGGCCGATACAAGGTTCTCGATCTCGGCGACCGTTAAGGGCTCTTCGTAGCCCGCACATTTTTTGTAGCCGTCCGGCAAACAATAGGTGCAACGAAAATTGCACATTTCAGTGATCGACAGGCGTAGATATTGAAACTGCCGTCCGAAGGAATCGTTCAGCAAGTTGGATTGGACCGCGGGCGACAGCTCAAAAGACGAATCACTAGATATATCGCTAGATAAATCAGTAGACGCAAATAGACGCGCCATTTTTCCTCTCCTTTCCATTCGGGAGGCGCCGCAGTTTCCTGCTTTCGGCGCCCTGGCGCTCACTATGCCCCTAAAGGCATCGGCGAGTGCGGCCTGGTGATCATGCCCATGCTCTTGACTTAAGAGCGATGAGTTTAGAGGACCAGGCTCGGAGTCTCAGGTCACGTTGCCATGACCAAAAACCGCTATTATGTTTACCCGACTTCACCCTTC
This sequence comes from Bdellovibrionales bacterium, assembly GCA_005793615.1. Classification (GTDB taxonomy): domain Bacteria; phylum Bdellovibrionota; class Bdellovibrionia; order Bdellovibrionales; family JAMPXM01; genus SXRI01. The sequence continues at coordinate 1,761 of SXRI01000011.1, read as the reverse complement.
AGCGGCAAAGTCATTCTAAATGATCTTAGGTCACGTCGGGAAACACGCCCCGGTGCTTCCACCGCAGGTGATTTCCTCGCCTTCAACTTGACTCGAGAGCCAAGATGTCACTTTCTGCGTCACGCCCAAAAGTTGACATTCTTGATCAACAAGATCTCGACACCAAGCAAAAATCTCTGAGTAATACTCATTACCTTCAATTCCGGGACGTCCACAGAGTGCTCCGAGATAGCGACCAAGATGGGCATCCAAAAACTTCCGGCGCGCATCAAATACGATCTCGCTACCCTCTTGATTCCCGGCCTCGGCCAAAGCATGCTGTTTCATCACGAGAAGAGCATAGAACTCGAGCTCGATCGCGACATGGTCGATCATATCGCGTGCCGACGGGTCATCCTGCATCTCAAAACCAAAGGCCTTGTAAAATCCGGCAAGATCCGCCAGCTCATTAGCCTTGAACATCGCACGGTCACGTCCGTACTCGGTTTCGTAAAGGGGATTGGAGGCACGTCCGGTATCAAAAATCTCGATGTACTCTGAGCGCAGGCCATCCAGCAACTCGTCAGATTTGAGCCTAGCATGTATCTTCGCCCGCAACCCTTCAGGCAAAGCCACTTCGCCCTCTTCCATCACCATGCGAATACTCTCCGCATAGCCTTCATCGGGATAGGAAGCCGCGATGGACGCGAGTACAAATGGCGCCGGCTGACTCAGTTGATTTTGTTCCATCTCTTACTCCTCGATCTTCAACGGGGCCCAGTTCATGGTCAGCGACTTACGCGAACCGACTTCATCTTTACCGCCTTGCCAAATCGCAAAGGCGACATTCGCGGGCTTTCCGGGAGTTAACGTCGAGCCACCGTCGCGCTTCAACTGGCGAACAATGACCACTGTCCACTCACCGTTTTTCCAGGTACCTTTACCCTCTGACTCATGGGCATCGATCACAGCACTGGTGCTAAACCCCTCAGCCATGACTTCATCAACACCTGACTTCGGAAAGGCCTGCGGATTACCGGCTGCTTTTCCGTGAGAGTACTTCATGCGCTGCTCTTCGGTAAGATTCTTAAGCTTACCGGGATCAGCAAACTCCATGGGATACATGTCAAAGGAAGAGTTCGGATAAAGGTCTTTAACCGTCGGCTGACCCTTCTCATGATCCAATTGGTATTGATAACGCCAATGGAAAATGTGCGCCGGATCACCTTTGGAGCCCATCATGATCGATGGAGGTTGCTCGTTGCTCTTCACCGGAAACTGAATCGCCACCGCATCGGAAAACTCAGCTAAACGGCCCGCGCCGCTCGCTTCGGTGTCCGACCACTTGAGGCGAAACGCAATCCACTTACCATCATGCAAGGTTTGCACTTTGAGTTGTGAAGTCGTTGTCACCTTCGGCTTCGGCGCCACTGCCGGCTGCCCCATCGTCGTCAAAGTCTCGGTAGCGGCTCCGCTCCAAGTGTCCTCGACAAAGGCCGCCTTCAGAAGATCGGCCTTTGCTTTTTTCGCTATCAGATCAGCACGAGCCGTGCCCACACCGACCACCATGCTCACCGCTAAGAGAACTAGAGCTTTTTCTACATTCTTGAAGTTTGTCATTGTCTGCACCTCATTCTCATCAAGGAGTGTTCTGGCGAATCGCACCAGCTTTTTCATCAAATGCCGGGCGTTCAAACATCGGTTCTGTCACAGGTACCGATACGATCTCGTCACCTTTTTCGTCATAGGCAACGGCAGTGCCTTGCTTAACGTCAAAATGGT
>SXRI01000201.1 GCA_005793615.1 Bdellovibrionales bacterium | reverse complement strand
TTCTCTTGAACTGTATTCAGAGAATTGAAGACAAGGTAGTCACATCCGAAAAGGCCGGTGGGGCCGGTGACGTTAACTACATGTCACGAGCCGAAATCGTCGTCATCGATGGTCTAGGTCCTGTGGGCGGTAAAATGCATCAGGCCGACGAGTTCATCGTCTTGAGCACACTGAACAGCCGCGCCCGTGTGCTCGCCAGTCTTCTCTGCGAATCGCCGAAAATTCTGGCTGCGACCAAGATCTAGCGTCTCTGATACCGGGTTTTGGTACCGGGTTTTGGGACCGGGCTTAATTCTTAACGCTAAATACCGATAACAAAATGTATGTCGGCAGTTACTTCGCAACCAAATCAGCAGATGTTCCAACGCCTTGATGCGATTCGCTCGGAAGTCTCCAAAGTGATTCTCGACAAAGGCCACGAGGTCGATCTTGCGCTGGCCTGTTTGATCGCCGGCGGCCACCTGCTCATCGAAGACATTCCCGGTGTCGGCAAAACTACGCTCGTCAAAGCATTGGCCAGGCTCCTCAATCTCAAGACTTCACGTATTCAGTTCACCAACGATCTTTTGCCCGCGGACATTCTCGGGAGTTCTATATATGATCCCGAACGAAAGAACTTTGTGTTTCATCGCGGACCGATCTTCGCGCAACTGGTCCTCGCCGACGAACTCAATCGCGCCACGCCAAAAACACAAAGCGCCTGTCTCCAGGCCATGGAAGAAAAGCATGTGACGGTCGACGGCGTAACTCACGATCTTCCCGAACCATTTTTCATGGTCGCGACTCAAAATCCACGCCAGCAAATTGGCACCTTTCCACTACCTGAATCACAGCTGGATCGTTTTCTCATGCGAATCGCAATGGGGTATCCGAGCCGCGAGGCCGAGCGCAAGCTTCTTCTCGGTGAAAATCGACTCGATATCCTCGATAATCTCAAACCGATCGCGAATCCGGGCGATATTCTCGAAATGCGCAATGCCACTAATACGATTCATGCTTCCGAGAACATCGTGGCCTATATTCAAAATGTCGTCGCGCAAACCCGCGAACGTTCCTCCCGCAGTTTAACACTCGGTCTCTCTCCGCGCGGCGCCCTTGGCCTGATCAAAGCTGCGCGCGCCTGGGCCTTCCTGCAGAAGCGGACCATGATTCTTCCGGAGGATGTTCAAGCCGTCGCGGTCGCAGTCATGAGTCATCGCCTCAATCCGACAGACGACATCACTGGCGATACCGGAACTCGCATGGCCGAAGACGTGATCGCCGCTGTACGCGTTGACTGAGGTAACTCATGGCAAAGGACTACCGAAAACCCCGCATCTTCATCTTACCGACGGGTTTTGGAGCTCTTTATTTAACGGGCGCCTTGGCCATGATCTTGATTGGCTCGGCCTACCAAAACAACCTGGTTAACATGCTCGCATTTTTCATGCTGAGTCTCGTTTTTGTGGCTATGATCCAGACCAATAACAACCTTAAAAACATCTCGGTCGTTTCGCTGAATTGCGAGGGCGGATTTTCAGGACGGGAATTTCTAGCCACCACCGTGATCGCCAACAATGCCAAAGTCCCGCGTTTCAACCTTGAGAGTCGCTTGCGGAAAATGAAACCGGTGAGTGTTTACGAAAGTCCGTCAACACTTGCTGAGTTAGGCACTCTCCGACTCCGCGCCGCTTACCCGGCGGTAAAACGCGGCCGCCATCAGCTGCATTCGGTCCGTGTCTCCAGTATTTTTCCCCTTGGTCTATTCGAAGCTTGGATGTGGCTAAATGCATCCTCAACCTATTGTGTGTACCCTGAGCCCAAGGGCACTCGCACCCCTCCCTTTCATTCAATGAATGAGCAGTCACTGCGCACCTCTCTAATTGGTGGCGATGATTTTCATCAACACCGGCGCTACCAGAACGGCGATTCACAACACCATATCGACTGGAAGGCGGTCGCACGCGGCAGGCCCAAACTGGTCAAAGAATTCAATGACGGTGCGACTCCGCAAGTGAGTATCTTTGATTGGCAGGACCTTGACGGTTTGCCAACCGAAGAACGTCTTTCACAACTGGCAAAGTGGATCGAAGAAGCACGGGCGCGCAAGGCCTCTTTCGCCTTACGCCTGCCGCAGACAACGATTCCCGCCGGCAGTGACCTTCAGCACGTGACTCGCTGTCTAGAGGCGCTCGCCGACTTCGATGAAGGGAGTACGCGTGCTCCTGGTCGATAAGCCCTGGGATAAACGACTGCAATTGATGCTGGTCGGGATTTTCGCCCTAAATCTCGTTACCCACGTGAGTATCGTACCCGCTTGGGTGGCGGTTAGCTCTATGATCTGTATCGCATGGAAGTTTTTCTATCTGACACGAGGGCTTCAGCTGCCGAAAAGATGGATCGCCTCTGTACTGAGTATTCTTGGGGCCTTGGGTATATTTGCAAACTACCACACCTTGCTCGGACAAGAAGCGGCCGGAGCACTACTCGTCGTCGCCACTAGCCTAAAGTTGCTAGAAACCAATCGCTACCGCGATGCCATGCTGGTGGTTTTCACTTGCTACTTTCTTCTTATGGCTTACCTACTCGACACGCAGTCGTTGGCGGCGACGGCGTTCATGGTCTTTGATGCCGGACTCATCACCATCCTAATGGCGCAAATTCATCGCCGCGAGCGCAAGACTCCGACCGCGATCGCTCCTTCGTTAAAAATGTTGGCGTTGAGTTTGCCGGTTTGGGCCGTGCTTTTCTTCGTCTTCCCACGCTTTTCCAACAGCCTCGGTTACACCAAGCCCGCTCAGGCGAGTTCAGGATTTTCCGAGGACCTTGATCCGGGCTCGATCGGCAATCTCGTCGACAATGAAGAGATCGCCTATCGTGTGACCTTTGATGACATAGATGAAAATGGCGGCACGGTTGGACTTTCGCCCGATGCGCTCTACTGGCGAGGCGCCATTCTCAGTCACGGCAACGGCCTTAAGTGGACGCGTTCAAGCCAGATTCTTCACGCCGATGCCTATGAGCAACCCAAGAACGCAAAGTTCGTACGCACCACGGTCTGGCTCGAGCCTGGCTATCAGCGTTGGCTTTTCGCGCTCGACATTCCCGTGGCACTCGCCTCAGGTGAGCAAGATCTCCTTCACGTGGTCAAGCGTCAACCCGGCTTTATCTATGAATTCAACGGGGCTTCACAGTCGAGAGCTTCGTACTCGGTTCGCTCCGTACTCAACACTCCTCGACAAATCCTCAATTCGACCGATCGACAGGTTTATAGCCAACTCCCGAATGAGCTTGATTCAAACTTGCGTGAACTCGGGCTGAAATTTCGCACTGAGGTCAATCTTCAGCCCGATCAATCGAAGGCCGAGGCAATTGCTGAGAGCATCATGGCGTGGTTTTCCAAAAACGGTTTTCGTTATACGAAGAGCCCTGGAACGATGCACGCCACCCAGGGAGTTGAACAGCTGAGCGAGTTTCTCTTCACCCGCAAAGTCGGGTTTTGCGAACATTACTCAGCCGCTTTCGCCACCTTGATGCGCTTGGCGGGGATACCCTCTCGCGTGGTCGTCGGGTTTCAGGGTGCTACCCACAATGCCGTCGGCAACTATTGGTTAGTCAAAAAAATGGACGCCCATGCGTGGACAGAAATCTGGATCGATGAGGAGAAAGACCGCGGACGATGGCTGAGAGTCGACCCCACTGAAGCCGTGGCGCCGATGCGCCTAGAACTCGGCGGTCAATACAACTCTCTTGATGAGAATACCATCGCTGGTCTCAGCAGCGAAGAGTTGCGTCGACATATTGAACGCGGCTTCAGCGGCAGCCTTCGTCAACTGCAGCTGGTATTCGATGCCGTGCAAATGAAATGGAACGCTTTTTTACTGTCCTACGATCTCGAGTACCAGTTGCAGGTACTACAGCGACTCGGCCTCAACAACTCAAGTCTAGTCATGCTCGCCGGCTTGACTATCTTTGCGATGATGCTTCTGAGCGCGGTTTTCATCTGGTTCCATGGGCGACGCGCACGGGAGAGTGACCCCCTTTTGCGCGAATGGCAGCGCTTCTGTACGGCACTTGCCAAAGCCGGCGTGGAGCGACATCTTCACGAAGGGCCACTCGAATTCTCACATCGCGCCGGGACCCGTTTGCCATCAGTGGCCAGAGATATCGAGAGCATCGCCAAGCTCTATGCCTCGCTTCGCTATGGACCGCGAGAAGACTTCACATCTACGCCGCAAGGTGATCACCTTGATTATAGAACTTTGCGCAAACTCGTCCGCGGATTTACTCTGCCACCACAGAACACAAGCCCACTAAAGGATTAGGCGCCGTCGAGACGAGCGACCTCGCCGGCCAAACGATCGTGCTCCTCAAGGCATTCGAGATAGCGATGTTCGGACTGATCAACCTCAGCCTGCAGATCCGCCAGTTTTTTCGCAAGGTCGGTTGCTTGCATACCACTGACCGTGAGCAGTTGTTCAGTCAACCCGAGCACTTTCGCGCGACGCTCGTCATTGGCTTTTTCAATCGACGCCATTTCTTTTTCAAAAAGGCGGATCTCACGCTCAAGCTGCTTTTTGTGATCCTTGTAGTTGAACTTCACCGCCTCGGACTTTTCGCGCTCCAGATTTTCGGCATCACGCCTTTCGTCGACATCTGGCGAGGGTGTTAAATGGCGCTTTGAAAGCACACCCTTTTGAACGGACCATACATATTCGTCATAAGATCCGGGGTAGAACTCAGCCCGACCGTTATGAATCTCGAGAATTTTCGAGGCAATTCGCCTAACGAAACCGCGATCATGACTCACGGTCACCACGGTTCCAGCATAACTGGCCAGCGCCTGGGTGAGCGCCTCGACCGTATCGAAATCAAGATGGTTGGTCGGTTCGTCAAGCAGCAGGCAACTGGCGCGTTTTAAGAGCACTTGCCCCAGCGCCACACGACTTTTCTCGCCACCTGACAGCACGCGCACCTTCTTATGCATGTCATCGCCACTAAAGAGCAAAGATCCGGCGAGATCCAAAATATCCTGACGTTTGACGTCGGCCTTGGCGAAAGTACCTATGGCTTCAACCACCGTATCCTCGGGATTCAGGCGTTCGGCCACGTGTTGGGCGAAATACGAGACCTCGACCCCCTGCCCAAACTTGACTTCACCACTGAGCGGTAGCAGCTCGCCCGCCAACGCTTTCAACAAAGTTGATTTACCAGCACCATTCAGACCGACCACGCCCAAGTGATCACCGAGCTTAAGTTCCAAACGTAGATCGCGAAGAATCACCTTTTCACCGTAACCCAGTTTCGAATCTTCGATCTGGACCACGATCTTCCCAGTGCGATTCGGTTCCGGCAATCGAATCTTGGCCGTAACCGGCAGCGCCTGCACCTCGATGACCTCCATCTTCTCAAGCTGTTTAAGACGTGACTGCACCTGGCGCGCCTTGGTTGCCTTGGCGCCAAAGCGCGCGGCAAAATCGAGAACCTCTTGCCGCTTGGCCTGCGCGCCGAGAGCAGCCTTGGTCAGCTGTTCACGTAAAAGCGCTTTACTGGCGAAGTAGTCATCGATATTTCCGGGAAACTTGGTCATCTGTCCCGATTCGATCTCGAGAATATGATCCGTGGTTCGCCGCAAAAACTCCCGGTCGTGCGAAATCAAGAGAAACGTCTTCGTGGTCGACTGTAAAAACTCTTCGAGAGACGTGGCCTATGTCGT
>SXRI01000200.1 GCA_005793615.1 Bdellovibrionales bacterium | reverse complement strand
GAGGGTATTTCGGAGGCGATGAACTGTACGGCCTACGGCCTTATCGTCGCTATTCCGGCCCTGGTGATGTATGCGGTTCTGCAGGGACGAGCGAGCACCTTGGCTGAGGATCTCAATCAAGCGGCGCTGAAAGCGTTCAACTGGCTGAGCTATTCGTATGAGCCGATCGGTAAGCGTCGTGGCGCGGTTAGCAGTAAGCCATCTGACTTGAATGCTACCGATCTTGGCCTTAACGCATAAATTAAAATAATTTAATCGTTTCAGGAAATCACTGAAACATAATCGTTTTTGATCGGAGTTTGCCATGCGCAAACGTCATAGGCATCTCGATTTTGAAGTGAATTTGATTCCTTTCATCGACTTGTTGTCGACCTGTATTTGCTTTCTGCTTTTAACGGCAGTTTGGATCAATATCGGCGCGATGAACGTTAAACAGGCCGTGGGCGGTCAAGCAGTCGAAGAGAGTACGGAAAAGAAACCGACCATGTGGGTTTTGATGCGTGAAACTGGTGATCTTGCTATCGACACCAAAGACGCCAGTATCGCCGCCAACCTTCAGCATCTGACCATTCCGGCGGAAAACGGTAAGCCGAATCTCGCCAAACTCGGTGAGGCGCTCACGCAAATTCGCTCACTCGACGCACGGGTGGTCACGGCTCTGGTACAGCCAGCGGCGGCATCTTTTTACGAGGATATCATCGCGATTATGGACGAAGTGAAACGCGTCGGCTTTGTGGATTTGGGAGTCGCTCCGCTGTAACTCTGCGGAAGGAAGAATTATGGTAAATCAGGGAATTCTTAAAGATACGACTTTTCACAGCGTGATCGCGGAATATTCGATTCTGCGCCCGGAAGCGGAGAGGCATAAGCGAAAAATCACCGAAGAGCTGCTGCTGACCGCATTGATCGATGCTTTTTCGATCTTAGTGATCTTCCTGCTTATGAACTTCTCTTCGACCGGCGACATTATTTATCTGGAAAAGGGCATGGAGCTGCCAAAGGCGGCCAAGTCCGATGTGCTTGATCTGAATCCGGTGATCAAAATTGATCAGGGTAAGATTTTTCTCGAAAACAAAGAAGTGAATGTTGATGAGCTGACAGCAGCACTGATTGATCTCAAGACGAAGTATAAGGAGATTCATCCTGGAAAAGAGGCGCCGGTGGCGCTGACGATTCAGGGTGATCGCCGTCTGAAATATGAGTTCCTGAATGGGATCGTTTTGGCAAGCAGCCAAGCGGGATATAGCGACATTAAATTTGCTGTGGTGATGAAGTAAGACCTTAAAGGGGTTTTCATGGGTTTAGTTTTACTGAAGAAAACGAAATCAGCATTGTTCCTGCTCGGAAGTTTGATTCTCATCACTCTTTTTGTCTCGAACACGCGGGCTGAAGAAGGCATAGATGTCCGGACTCGCGAGGCATTGATCGAGAAACTCACCCGGGTTCATCGCAGTCTCGCGCCCGCCGATCCCTCGCGGGCGGCGATCACCCTTCGTCTTGCCGACCTGCATGCCGAGCGTGCACGGATGAGTGCTTTTGATGAACTCAAAGGCGGGTGCACCAAGTGTGTTGCCGGCCGCGATGATCGCATGAAGGCCCTTGAACTTTACCGCGAAGCTCTGCCGCAAACGCCTCGCACCAATGTCGGCAAGGTGCTGACGCAGGTCGGTCATCTTAATGAGATGAATGGTAATGAAGCCGAGGCGATGAATGCCTATGAGCGCATTCTCAAGGAAGTGAATCAGCCGGTGCAAAGGGCGGAAGCGCATCTTTCGCTCGGCGAGATCTATTTTAAACGCCGTAATTTCACGCGCGCTCGTGATGAGTTTAAGAAAGTGGTCGATATTCCGTCAGCGGCCAGTCGTGGTTTGGCCGCGTACCGCCTGGCCTGGTGCGAGTTCAATTCCAGTCGCCTTGAAGAGGCGATCGGTGGTCTGGTTAAAATCCTGCGCACTCCAGAGTTGCTCACGCGCAGTGCAAGTATCGAAGTGGCGCAAGCCGATACGCAGTTTCAGGGTGAGGTCGCGCGTGATTTGGCGATGTTCCTGAGTCGGCGTCCGATCACCGAGCGCGATATTGAATTGATATTTGAATTGAGTCCGGATCGCGAGCGACTTGCGAATATCGCCTATTTCGCTGGCGAAGCTGAGCGTCTTGGGCAGTTCAAGGCGGCGATTCTTGCTTGGAAGTTCGCGCAGAATCGCGAGAAGAACCCGACGGCACGTTTAACAACGCATGTTCATCTGGCACAGTTGCAAATGGAGGCTCGTGATCTCAATGCCGCAGGCAGAGAGTTTGAAAGTGCCCTGAGCCTCTATCCGCAAGCCGCTCCTGTTTGCACCGCCAATAGTGGTGCCGAGTGCAAGGAGCTTAAGTCGCGACTGCGAAAATTCGTTCTCGATTGGAACCATGCCGAGAAGGCCACGCCTTCGGAGCTTCTGCTCACCGCTTATCAAAACTACCTCAAGGTCTTTACGCAAGAGAGTGATATGGCGATTTGGGCTGCCAAGGTGGCTCGAGATCGTAAACAATTTGAACGCAGCGTTGAGCTCAACCTGAAAGCTGCGAGCATTGCGGTGAATGATACTGACAAGGAGGCGGGGAGCCGTCTTGAGAATGCTCTCTTGTCGGCAATTGAGGCCGCGGAGTTGTCAAAGGCAGCTGACCTGCGTTTGAAGGTTTATGAGCAATATCTTGCGCAGAGCAAAACTCAGAAAAAAGCCCTCGATGTTCGTTACCAGCTAGCACACATGCTTTACGAAAAAGGAAATCACGAGCAAGCGGCGCTGAACTTGCGTGAGGTAGCTTTTGCGAAAGAGGCGGGTGGTGCTTCCGCTGTTCGCAAGCAGGCTGCTGATTTGTCTCTTGATGCCTTGGTTTTGCTCAAAGACGATGCCCGTCTGGAAGTCTGGGCTAAAGAGTATGCCAAGATCTTTCCGGCCGAGGCCGCGGGCTTCTTAAAAATTGCCCGTAAAGCCGTGCTGAACCAATCCGTCAATGTGGCAAAAACTGGAGTGAAGCCTTCGACTACTGCCGGATCCCAAGTAACGGGGAACCAGGCGCCAGTGACGGAGCAAAGCACGGGTGAGGGCCTTGAAAAGTCTTGGGCGACGCTCACGCGATTTGATGCCGCAAATGCCAGCAATGAAGAGAAAATCACTTACTACAAGAATCGTCTGATCTTAGCAGAAAAACTTCGCAAGCTTCCTGAAGCTCGTGATGCTGCCGAACAGCTCTTGCGTCTTCCCGAGCTCACGGCTACGGATCGGGAGTTCGCGCTCTCGCGTCAAGCGTGGCTAGCCGAACTCAATCTTGATTTCAAACAAGCGCTGCAGGCATCGCTGAAACTGACGAGCCTTACCGGTGAATCTCGATGGCTAAAGCTTGCGATGCTGGCGGAACTCGCGGGAGCAAGTCCGCTTGAGTACTATCAAGAGTTCCTTAAAATCAGTAAGGATCAGGAAAAGAATCAGCAGATTGCCTTGGTCATTGTGCGCATGTCGCCTGATCCTGCAAAAGAGATCGAGCGGCAAAGTGTTGTGTTCGCGAAGAAGCCTGAAATCATGGCGGGGCTTTATTTGGATCTTTACGCAAAGACCCCGAATGCCGACCTGGCAAAACGCATCTTGGCGAAAAAAGAACTCGCTTCTACGGCTCCTGCTCGCGCAGTGGCAAGATTGCAGATCATGGAGGAGGTCGTTCGCCTCAGAGCGCGTATCGAAAAACATCAGATCAACAGCAAAACGCAGAAAACTCTCGCGCGTACTCTCAAAGAACGCGTCGATGTACTCAGTGAATCGGAGAAGCTCGCGGCGCGTGCTGTTTCCGTCGGTGATTGGACTGCACAGATATTGTCTTTGGATTTACTAGGTAAGCAGAGTGATCGTTTTTACCAGGAAATTTTGGCGCTGCCGGTTCCAGAAGGTTTGAGTGCTGAGGAAGAACAGCAGTATTTGCAGCTGCTTTCCCAGCAGGCAGCACCCCATCAAACAAGGGCTAAAGATATTGAGAAAAAGCTCGTAGACTTCTGGGCGAATCAAGACGCTCTCGGAGCTCTTGAGAGTTCGATGAAGAGCGAAACGGGTGCCCGTAGAAAGCTTGTTGAGCGCGAGTTAGAGGCTCTACGAATAGTGGCTCCAGTGGAACGTAAAGAACGCCTGCAGACCATCGCCTCGATCAGTGAAGTGAAACGTGAAACTCCGAATTTTTCCGCTCTTGAGAAAAGCCGGCAGTTGGTTCGTGATGAGCCGTTTAGCCGAGAGCGTCTCACGAAGCTTCTCGAGCTTGAACGCAAAACCGACAAGACCGCGATGGTCTCCTATCTCGAAGGTCGAATCGAACAGTTAAACGGAGGCGCGCAGTGAGGCAGACGGTGAAGAAAACAATCGCCGCGTTTTTATTGGTCGTGACTACAACGGGTGGTTTGGTGGCGCAAGCACAGGAAAAGACCGCCAGTAAAGCGACCAAGAAGAAATCCACGGATGTTAGTTTTGACGAAGTTCTGGTCGAAGGAAAGTACCATTTCGCTGATGAGGCCGTAACCACGGTCGAGGGCGATAAAGTCGTCGATGCGCTTTTGAATGTGCGCACCGACTTTAAAGACCGAATTAAAAAATCGAACTCACGGCATTGAACTAAGACCGAGTCTATTGCGAAGGATAGGGCGATGAAACTTGAACTTACAAATAGCCAGGGCCAAACTCTCCGGATGTTTGCGGTCGATAGTGAACGAGCGTTGGTCGTGCATCGACGCGATTCGGGCCGGGTTGAGGTGCATTTATCGCTCGAACATTTACAGACCCAGCATATCGCATTTGACCTTTTAGGTTCTGTAGATCGTGAGTCCCTACTGGCTAGGGATTTCGTCTATTCAGCTCAAACGTCGGCAAGCACCAAGTTTGATGGCGTGCGCCTGCGCTTAGTTCCTGAGGTGGCGTCACCGCTCTTACGTGATCAAACTATGCCCACAGATGCTAAGGGAGTTTGGCGTGTTTGTTTCCTAGTGGTCACAGTTTTGTCTTCGGCGTTTATTGCTCTTGCGCTTCTACGTAAATCTGAAACCGCAGTGGTTGAGCAGAATCTCAAGCAACAGGTCGTAAAAATCGTTAAGCAAATGCCCCAAAAACCACCAGAAAAACCACCAGAAAAGCTGGCTGAGGCATTGCCTGAAGCCAAGGCGGACTTGGCGCCGCAGCCAGTAGCGCAAAAGCCAAAGGTGGAAACCCCAAAGAAAACAGTCAATGTGAAACGCCTTGGCGCGCTCTCAGTACTTGGCTCGCTCGCTAAGTCATCACAAAAGGGTGGTCTCAATCTCAATGCCGCGAACACCACTGCTGGTCCAGGTCTTGGCGGTACGGCAGGCTCTGGTGGCGTGCAAAAGACACTCTATGGAAAAGGTTTAGTTGCGGCCCCTGTCGGAGCCGGTGCGAATATGCAAGGCGCAGGCGGCTACGGCACCAAAGGTAAAGGCGGCGGTCAGGCCGGTTACGGGACCATGAGCCTTGTCGGTTCAGCGGGAGCGGCGCCGGTACCACTCGGTCGTGAAGCGATCATCGAAGGCGGTCTTGATCGCGATCTGATCTCAGGCGTGATTGACCGCAACATGGGACAGATTCGCTTTTGCTATGAACAAGCGCTACAGGCCGATCCGGGGCTTGCGGGGCGAGTGGCTATCGCGTTTGTGATCGGAGCCAATGGTCAAGTGAAGGCGGCTTCAGTCGAGAACTCCACGGTGAATTCAAAACAGGTCGAGGAGTGTATTGTTCTTCGCCTGAGGAGCTGGAGATTCCCGCTTCCGAACGGTGGCGTTGATGTGAAAGTATCTTATCCCTTTGTTCTCAGACGTTCTGGCCAGGCTTAAAGGAGTAAAGCGACCATGGGTAAATTGAATCTTCGAAATTCGCTTCAAGTAGTATGGGCGCTCGCTGTAGTGGCGACCTTGGCTATGCAGGGTGGTTGCGGCAATCGCTTCCAGCAGGATCCGCTCGCAGGGAAAGACGAGGACATTCGCCGGGCGAGTCCGCCTTCGGCGAAGCCAACGCCGCAGATGTCCGAGCCGCGTGAAACTTTGGTTTTGCAGGGGCAGGATTTCTATACCTTTAAAGAGGGCCGTGCGACCGCGGTGCAGTTCAAGGGCCTGGTGCTGCAACCGATCCAGGGTGTAGCGAACCCGCGCCTTGGTCGTGACTTTGAGATCTATCCTGAAAACTTAGAGCAATTTCCTGGTGCGACCTTTGATCGTACGACTGCGACTTTCCATTGGCAGCCAGCTGTCGGCTTTGTGGCCGCCGGCAGTAATCGCTCAGTCAATTATATGCGCCAGACCACATTGACGCTGTTCATGAAAACACTGACAGGGAAATATTTGGGTTTGCGCAAGACCTTTAATATTTTCGTGAGTCGCCAAGAGAATATTCCCGAAGTCGTAGCTGTTACCGGTGCAGGCTCTGAACCTTGGCGTGAGGGCGATCTAAAAACGGTGAAAGTCACGGTTCGCGATCCGGATGCCGACGACACTTCGGCTGGGGCACCACGTTTGATGATTATCAACGCGCGCGCCGGCGCGAATCTTGGTTCGCTGATGACAGTGACCAAGGGACCGATTCGTGAGACTTCGGATACCAGCCTTTGGAGTTATGAGCTGCAAGCCGACCTTCGCAACGTCGATTTGACTCCTTCGGAAGCGCAGATGAGTTTTGGTCTTTTAGCGCTCACGCAGTTTGGTCGTAGCTCACCGCCGCGAGCTGTTACGGTCACGGTACGCTCGAGCATGGCCATGCCCGTGGATAGCTGGGTAGATGGTCAACGAATTCAGTTTACCTCTGGTTACGATAATTCGACCTCGTTTAATGTTTCCGACCCCAACGGCGAAGGTCGAGTTTCAGTGGTCTTTAAGCGTTGTGAAAGCGGAGCTTCTTGCACCTGCGTAACGCCAGATGCGAGTCGGCCTTACCTGGTTTCATGCACGATCAACTGGAAGCCTGCGCGGACGGCCAGTGGTGATTTTACCTTTGAGGTCGAACTTCGTAACGAGAGTCCTGTTGCTGGCGAGCCGGCGCAGGTAAAAACCGTTAACCATGTGATTGAAGTTATTCCTGGGTTCTTCCCGACGCCGTGGCCACAGCCAACTCCTTGGCCACAGCCAACGCCGTGGCCATCGCCAACTCCTTGGCCGCAGCCAACGCCGTGGCCATCGCCAACTCCTCCGTTGGGTTGTCCCACTCCGTGGCCGCAACCGACGCCATGGCCGGAGCCTACGCCCTGGCCTACACCGAAACCAACGCCGACGCCGACACCGGTTCCCGGCACGATTGAGCCGACGTTTAAGTCCATCAGAGAACATGTGATTAAACCGAAGTGTGCGACCTGCCATGCCGACTACGTCAAGCATGCCAACCTCTTGGCACTCAAACTTGTGGTGGCAGAGAAACCGGCTAAGAGCCCGTTCTATAAACGGGTGAGTTCTACAGGCGATGATCGTATGCCGCCGAAGGGTAAGCCCGCGCTCACCGAGACAGAGCTGAAGGCGATCGAGAAGTGGATATCTAAAGGCGCGAAGGAGTGATGATCATGAAAGCAGTTTTACAAAAGTTTAAATACCCGCTTCTGGTCTTGGTCCTTCTCGCAGTCACCGCCACTGAGGCTCAGCCTAAATCAGCTCCAACATCTGGATCGTCGTCGGGCGCGGCAACCTTGCAGGCACCTGAACAGGAATCTGGTCAGGAATCTGGTCCGTCTTCTGGTCCTTCTTCTGGTTTTTCTGGCGTGCGTACGACTAAACAAAAAGCTCAGATGCTCAATGACTTTGATGCTCTCGGTGGCAACCGTGTTCTTTTGGAGAAGGCACAGGCGCTGAGCCCTGAAACAACGGTTCTTGTGGTGCAAAATCGGCAAGTGAGTCGACGTAGACGTTTCGAACTCGCGCCTGAGTATGCCAACGTCGTCGGCGGTGACCCCTATGTGAAAACGCAGTCACTCGGCATGAATCTTCATTTTCACATCACACCTCACTGGAGCGTGGGATTGAAATACGTTTATGCCATGAACGAACTTCGTCCTGAAGGCGAGGCGCTGATCTATGACCGCCAACTCACAAAGGACGGCCTGGTGCCGGATGTGATGGATTACCTCAAGAGCGAGACTCTGGCGGTACTCAACTGGTATCCGCTTTATGGCAAGGTCAATCTTTATGATCTTGGTGTGGCGCATTTTGATATCTACGCCGTCGTGGGTGGTGGCTATGTTGATCTCGCGAAAGGTCGAAGTAACACCTATACCGGTGGGGCTGGGGTCGGCTTTTGGTTTGTTCCGCACTACACTTTGCGCACTGAGCTTCGTTATCAAACCTACGATCAGCAGATATACAGCGGTAAACGTGCGCTGCAAACGACGGTTTTAAATATTCAAGCTGGCTATTTGTTCTAAGTTAATGGGAGCAGTTGCGATGAAAACGAGTATAAAAATATCGAGAGCAATCAGCCTGAAATGCTTGGGGCATTCATTAATTCTCGTGGCTTTCACGGTTCTCGGTACTTTGAGCCAAGCTGCGTCCGCTAAAGACTCGCCAAAAGAAGCGCTTAAGGCGCCAGCGCAAGAACTGGCGCGTTTGGCACGAGTTCTCGCGCCTCGTCCGAGTGCTGAGCAAACAATTTTCATTGAGATCCTTAATTCCGAGCAACTAGAAAAGGCCCTGTTCCAATGGCCCTCGGCATTTGAAGAGAGTGCGGTTGGCGCAACGCCTTCTGGGGAAGCGCTAGGAGCCCTCCTCAATTATCATAATGGACTGCGTGTTTACGCACTTGAGTCGCTCCTGACAATTGAGCAGCCTGAGAAAATCCACGCCGAGCTGCGCTCAGTGTGGAAAAGGACTGTTCCCGAGAATGCCTATGAGTGGTCGCTCATTAACGCCAAACTGTGGCGTTCGCAGTGGAAGACGGTGTTTGGGCAAGGAGTGGAGTCGCGAGTTCGTTCCCATGAAGTTTTTCAGGCCGGGCAGGAGAGGGAGCTTCAGGAACTTCTTAAAAAGGCTCCCGAAGGTACTCCGGAGCGGGTCTGGCTTGAGTGGCAGAGTGTCTTGATCTCGGCCGTAGCTGCAAATTCCGACAATAGTGCGGCGGCGAAAAAGCTGGCTGCACTGATGAGTACTTCGCAGGCCATGAAGCCACCACCGGTGTCGATGGATCTTATGAACTTGACCGCGGCTCGCTTGCTTTATCAAGCCGGTTATCTTGAGGCGGCGAAAAAGTATTACGAGCGCGTGTCAAAAACTTCGGATGATTGGTTTGATGCGCAAGAAGAATTGGCGTGGACCGAACTGCGTAAAGGTGAGGCGCAGAATGCCCTAGCCATTACGCGCTCGCTGGTGATCCCGGCGTTTCTTCCCTTGATCAGTCCTGAGGCGGTTTTTGCCAAGTCTTTAGCGCATTTGAAGGTTTGTGATTATCCGGAAGTTGCTAAGGCACTGCACCTCTTCCGTGACACCTTTAAGGAACGCTCCAGGGTTTTGATGGCTTTGTCTGACTCCGGTAATACTCCGTCGGTCGATGCGTTTATTGGGCGTATGAAAGCCAATCGGCGTTTACAGATGACGGATCTCGGTGCTGAAGCAGCGAAGCTGCCGCGTTTTGTTGCGCGCGATGAGGTTTTGACTCGTGCCATTCAGCTTGATCGCGAGTTTGAAGCTGAGTCGAGCAAGTTTAAAGATCTATACGGTCGGTCGGTAACCGGCGGCACAGCGAAAGTCGGTTTTCAGGGGCGCCTTGAGCAAGTACGCCGTGAACTTGATACCCGGGCCCGCGCCGCAAGGTCAGCGGTTTATTTGCGGATCAAAGCCTTGGCGCGAGAAGAACTCGATGAAATTTCGCAGGTTCTGACTAAAATGCACATCGTCGAAGCTGAGTTGCTCCAGCAGGTCGCCATGTCAGATCGCGTGGTGAAATCAACCGAAGGTACAGCCGTCAGCGAGAAAAAAGGAACCACCGGCAGTCGTGATCGCGACCGGGTGGTTTTTCCTGATGATGGTGAAACTTGGTTTGATGAGGTCAGCAATTACCAGGTGGATCTCAAAAAAGGCTGCCAAGTCGGGAAGAAACAATGAAGACGCCAAAACACTTTTCCTTACTCATTTTGATTTACTTGTTTCTAGTAGTGGCGTGCACGCAGTCATCGCAAAAGCTTGAGCCGGTTTTGCATCCCAAAGCTGAGCCCACACCCTTTGCGCGCCCCCAGGACATGCCACTTCCGACACCGACTCCGCCACCAACTCCGACTCCGACGCCCACGCCAACACCTCCGCCAACACCTATTTCCGATGGCTATCTGACTGGTAGGGTGAAGAGCGCCATTGATGCGAGCCCTTTGAGAGGGGTCGCCGTGTCTATTCGTAGTGCTCTTCGTCCGAATACGATCGTCACTACAGCCACGACCGATGGCTATGGTGAATACAACGTTCGTGATCTGGCGCCTGGAAATTACTTGGTGGAATTTCGCCTTAATCTCTATATTCCGATTTCCAACGTTCCGACTACGATTAGTCCGGGACGCACGACCACCCTCGATCAATCGATGTCGCCGGTGATGCTCGAAGGGCAGTATCGAATCGTTCTGACCTGGGGAACTGAAGCTGAGGCAAGAGGGGATCGCTATAGGAATCCGCCAATTCCACCCCTACCGATCGAAAGGGATATTGATTCCTATCTTCGCGTACCTTCAGATGATGAGATGAAACCCATTAGTTTCTCACGTTATGTAGGGACCGGTGCGAAATTGGATTTGGATGATACCACCTATGGGGGAGCCGAAACCACGACCATCTTTGATCCGCAGGCCGGAAAGTATATCTTCTACGTTCATAATTTTTCAGGAACGTGGCCGTTGACAGGGCTCGGGACGTCCAAAGTCAAAGTTGAGGTCTATAAAGGAGCACAACTCGTTAAGACCTATGGCATTCGTGGTGGTGAAGGAAAGGTATATGAACTCTTTCACATTGATCACGGTCAGCTGATCGACGTGGAACGCTATAGCCGAGAGTTATGTACCTACGGTGACAATCCGATTCGTTGCCATTAGGTTTCACTGCAATTTGGAGAAGCTCTGCGTTACTCAGTGCCAAGTGTATGAATTCGCGAGACGCTCATTTCTCATAAGAGAAATCTTAAGAGAAAATATGGCGACTTGTGAGTTCACATCGTTGGTTTAGGCAATCGGTTTTTTTGGCGGGTTTTTTGGCGAGCTTGATCTTTATTTCGGCTGCAGCTAATGCCGCTGTACAAGCGTTGGATCTGAAGAAAGCCATCGAAGTCGCGCTTGAAAATTCACCCGCGATCGATTCCCTTCGCCGTGAACTCTCGATCTCGGTACTTGAAGAAAGATCCGCTACGGCGAGACTTCTCCCGAGTCTTGATTTCACTGCCACTCACGG
>SXRI01000199.1 GCA_005793615.1 Bdellovibrionales bacterium | reverse complement strand
TGAATCGGCACGATCAACTAAATCCGAAGATGTCAGCCGCATCATTCCATCCAATATGGCGCCCACGAATAACGACGGCTTGGTCGCCGGCCAGATCTTCGATCATTCTTTCTCAAATTGGTTCAATTCAGAAGAAGTCAGGCGCAGCCCCTTGGGCCGGACCGCGCATAAGGTAGAGAAGTCTTTGACCAGTGAAATCGCCATCGGCGGAACCAAAGCAGACTCTGTCAGACACAATATCCGCTTCCAGATGAAAGCGGCGCAAACTCAAGCGCAAGTCGAATACACGGGCCTGACCACGGCACAGTTCACGTATTTTATGATGCAAGATAAATCCGACATTGAAGTGCGTGAGCCGATGAAGGCTCTCAACACTCAACTTGTTTTCAATCATACGATCACACGCGACGACCGCCGTGATGTTGTCAGTCTGCGCTGGTCTTGGTAATCCAAAATTCCGCGACCCTCACTTAGGCGTCGAGAGCTTTGGCGCCGATATCTCGGCGCACTTGCATACCCTGACAATGAATCGAGAGAGCCAATTTATAGGCGCGCTCGACCGCTTCGCTGAGACTCGTACCTAAACCGACGGCATTGAGCACACGGCCACCATTGGTCACCCAGTCATTGTTTTGGCGCTTAGTACCCGCATGCAGGAGATAGGATTCACGCTCCACGGCCTCGCGAACGCCTTCGATAACCAGGCCCTTAACTGGGGCATCAGGATAGCCGGCCGCCGCCAAAACCACACAACAACTATTCAAGTTCTTCCACGACATCTTCGGTAAACGGCCCATCGCCGCCTCTCGAAAGACTACGCCCCAGTCACCGTCGAAGAGCGGCAGTATCGCCTGTGTTTCGGGGTCACCAAAACGCGTATTGAACTCAAGAACACTCGGCCCCTCGTCGGTCATCATTAAGCCGACGAATAAAACGCCGCGAAATAAAAACCCTCGCCCCTCAGAAGCCCGTTTGCGCAGCAAACGCAATGTCGGCTGAATCACTTCACGATCGAGTCGCTCGCGCAGTTCGTGATCCATCACCATCGGCGCAACGACCCCCATGCCTCCTGTATTAGGTCCCTCGTCACGATCAAACAAGCGCTTGTGATCTTGCGCCAGAGGTAACGGCTCAAAAGACTCGCCATCGGTCAAAATAAGATAGCTGATTTCATAACCAGGTTTGAACTCTTCGAGCAGGGCCCGTTCGCCGGCGGAGCCAAGAACCTTGTCATCAAACAAATCTCGGGCAGCATCTTCGAGCTCGCGCAAGGTTTTGCAGATGTACACGCCTTTGCCTGCCGCCAAACCATCGGCTTTCAAAACATAGGGCGGAAGGAACTCGCCCGCGGCCATACGCACACTATCCACACTATTAACCACAATTGAACGCGCTGTCGGTACACCGGCTTCGAGCAAAAACTCTTTGCAGAAAATTTTCGAACCTTCGAGTTTTGCGGCCTCACGACTGGGGCCAAATACCGCAACGCCCCCAGCTCGAAGCGCATCCGCCAAACCATCAACTAACGGATTTTCAGGTCCAATGACGACCAGATCAAAACGTTCACGTTGGCAAAAACCGGTCATGGCCGCAAAGTCGCGCCAATCCTGGGCATGGCAAGTGGCGTCTTGAGCGATGCCATCACTCCCAGGAAGCGCATGAACCTCGGCTACCGAAGGCGACTGTTTAAGAGCCCGTACCAACGCATGCTCGCGTCCACCTTGACCAACGACCAGAACTTTCATTCCCGCCACCTTCTCCCCCTTTTTTGGATCACGAATTGGGATAGCGGGCTAGAACCAAGCTGTCAATTGACCGCATCCCGCGGCTTCTTTACTCTCTTCTTGAATTACCCGACCGATCCAAATACGGAGTCAGTACATGAAACGCCCGGCCTTTCTCAATTCCTCTCCTGAAACCACTATTGTCGCTGTTGCCGGCAAACGTACACCATTTGGCGCATTTGGCGGCGGTCTTAAAGACGTTGGCGCTACTCCACTGGGGGTTGCAGCAGGCAAGGCCGCACTTGAACAATGCGGAGTGCAGGCGAGCGAAATTGATCACGTTATTCTTGGAAATGTTGTGCAGAGTGGGGCCGATGCTGCCTATGTACCACGTCACATTGGCCTGCACTTGGGCGTGCCGGTTGCTAATGGCGCGCTCGGTGTTAACCGTCTTTGCGGCAGCGGCTTTCAGGCTTGGGTTTCGGCGGCGCAAATGATTCTTACCGGCGACGCCAATGTCGTTCTCGCCGGCGGCGTCGAGCAGATGTCGCAAATTCCCTACGTATTGCGCGGTATGCGATTTGACGGCTTTCGCATGGGCAATGCACCGATCGAAGATGCCATGACCAGTGCCTTGATGGATGTCTATGCCGGTGCCCCCATGGCCATCACCGCTGAGAATCTTGCTGAAAAATATAGCATCACTCGTGAATCCTGCGACGAGTACTCGGCTCTCAGCCAAACTCGCTATGCCGAGGCCCTCAGCAAAAGCTATTTTGCGGCAGAGCTGACAGCGGTGAAAGTCTCGACCCGTAAAGGCGAAGTCGTTATCGATAAAGATGAACACCCCAAACCAGGTGTGCCTCTAGAAAAGTTGCGCTCCATGAAACCGTTGTTCAAAGAAGGCGGCACAGTCACGGCGGCAACCGCATCGGGAATCGTCGACGGCGCAGCAATGACCGTGCTCATGACCGAAGCCGAGGCCAAGCGCCGCGGTCTGAAGATTATGGCTCGCATTGTTTCTTGGGCGGCAGTTGGCTGTGAGCCCAAAATCATGGGCATCGGCCCCGCGGGTGCAATTCGCCAGGCTCTGAGCCTCGGCGGACTCAAACTCGAACAAATGGATCTGGTCGAAGTGAACGAAGCCTTTGCCGCACAGTATCTCGCCGTCGAGAAGGAACTTGGGCTCGATCGCGGCAAAACCAATGTCAATGGCGGTGCTATTGCTGTCGGTCATCCGCTCGGCGCCAGTGGCACACGCATCATGAATCATTTGATGTATGAACTCGGTCGCCGTTCAGCAGCTCGCTACGCAGTCGGTTCTGCCTGTATCGGCGGCGGACAAGGTATTGCCATCATTATCGAGAAAGTGTGATCCATGGGAAACGAAAGCGCGGAATCAAGTTTCAAGCTGCAAGATCGCACGGCGATTCTCACGGGTCCCTACAACACCATTAACCAGGCCATCGCGAATAAACTCACACAAATGGGTGTGAATATCGCCATCGTCGATCGCAATATTGAAAAGTCAGCGCGCTTCGCGAATCAGCTCATGGACGCGCGTGAGATTCATGAGCGCTTCGGTCGAGCGGTTGCCATTCAAGCCGACCTCTCAAAGGCCCATCATATTCAAGACGCGGTGGCGCGTGCGGCCGAAAGTTTTGGCGGCATCGATATCTATATAGACGGATTAATGACCACCGAGGCAAAGGCCTTTAAAGACCCCACCGCACTCGATGATCTCGATCGCTCCATCGATGTGAATTTGCGCGCACCATTAATGATGACCCATGCAGTCTTGCGCTACCTCGCTGGGCGCAAACGCGGCCGCGTGATCTACCTGCTGCATGATATCGCGCGCCTAGGTATCGCAAATAATAGTTTGCTCGCGATCACCCGCACCGGCCTGACAAGCTTCGCTCGCACTCTGGCTCGCGAAACTGCCGAGAATAATGTGACCGTGAACTGCATTGCCTTAGGTGTGAGCGAAGAGTTTTTACTTGCGCAAGTACCACAACCGGCAAGTGGAGTGAGTATTCATGAACTCCATCAGCAACTCGTGCGCAGCTTCCCGTTTGCGACAATGACCGAGCCCGAAAAACTCGCTAATATGGTCGCCTTCCTGGCAAGCCCTTTAGGCTCAGGCATTACTGGGCAAACCATCGCCGTTAGCCAGGGACTCACTTAAGCGGAATATTATGAAGCCTGGGCGGTAGTCGCCCGGGTAAACGAGTAGTCACCCACTGATTTGATCAACTGATATTGCTTGAGAAACGTGGTCACGTCCTCAGTTCGCGAGAACTGCACATGCACCTCGTTGACTCCACGGTCGCGCAAACGAGCTTTGCGATCATCGGTGAGCGAATCGCCCTTTTTCACGTACAGCAAAAATTTGTCATTCAAGGGAAAGTGCAGGTGGACTTCAAAGTCGAGAACCACGTCGACCCACACTTTACTCAGTGAGATTCGCCAATAGCCGGCGCGGCTCGACGGCACGAGCAAGCCCTCCGGCGTTTGACCGAGATCAAGAGCCGCAACTCCTACCGCGATTTCTTCGCTCGAACCCAGTGCCACCGTACTGCATCTTTCGGCCGCCCAACGATGAAAGTCGAAGGTTGGCATCTTCATGGAGACCGGATACGAAACGCTCAGTTCGATACTAGAGTCGACCAGCATATGATTCAGAACTTTCCGCAGCTCTTCCATAAACAGTAAACTCTGACTGCCAGCACAACCGACCAGCGAACTGCTCTGTCCCCGAAACACGAGATCCATCGACGCGACCTCTTTGACCAGGTAGCGTTGATGACTCAGTTGATTGTCGCCGGGGCTAACGACCACATCCACGACAAAGCTCATCGCCTCTGTTAATAAGTCATCAATTGTTAGCAGTTGATCGATACCGACAGCGGATTTTTTTCGCGGCAAAATGAGCGGTGAACCAGGCTCCTTTCGGAAAGCCAACATTCCCGCATCGCTACCAGCGTTGACTTCGGATTTCTCTGCGCCAGGGAGCACAGGAGGAGTCACTTCACCCGGTGTCGATTCAGGAGTTGCAACTGCTTCAAGATCAAACACATCGGCAAGAATGTCATTGGGACCGGCTGCATGAGGTTTATCACCAACGCTCTTGCCGATCGTCGACAAGATTCGCTCGCGTGCTTTGCTCTGAGTATGACTCAGATTCACATTCTTTCTTTCCGGCAAAACATCGACGGGTCCCACTTCGCGCGCCGCCGCTCGTGACGGTTGCTGCGAAGTCCGCACCGTCGCCGAGGCTCGCGCAGCTATGGAGCCGCGCGCTGTTGCGGGCGTCCGTGACACAACAGGGCCCTGAACTGGCGCAGGTGTCTGTGCCTCTGCTGGAGTTTGCGCCGACTGAACTTGTGCCGCGTCTGAGGTCGTCGACGCTTCAGGATGTGTGGTCGTCATCTCATTAGCTGCGAGTTTCTTTCGAAGCTTAGCCAAGGCTGACTCTCTTTTCGCGTCACCTACACCTGTCTCAGTCGGCTCTGTCGCCTTCGCTTCAGCAAAGGCATCAAACACATTATCTGGAGTCGAATGCCCGACGGAGCTATCGGCTGAAGCTGATGATTGCGAAGAGCGCTTATCGGCACTCACAGATGAGGCTTTTGTCTGCTGTAGCTTATTACCTATTTCAGGACTCGTTTCGCTCTCGCCGTTTTCTACATCTGCCGATTTCTGGGCGGCGAAAAAATCAAGCGCCTCCTCGGTGACTGATGCCGAAGCTGGGGTTGCCGCCGGAACTGATGCTCGGGCCGAAGCCGGGGCCGGGGCCGGAGCTTGGGATGGAACTTGAGCCAAAGGTCTGGCTGGGTCCGGGGTCGCGGTGCTACTGCTCGGCGCCTTCGACGACACGCTTGCCTGGGTTGCCGTAGACGGTGGCGTGGGCGCCACCTCGTCGGCCCCATTGAATTTGTCGAAAAAAGCATCGAGAGCTTGATTCAGACTCTGGCCATCATTCTGGCCATCATTCTGCCACTCGCGTGCGCGCAAAAACAACTCGACCCGACTCAGCGAATTGGGCTTGTCTTTCAGGACAATAAGACTCTTGTTGGAAACCTGTTTTTTCAACGAACGTCCTCCGAGGCTTCTACTTTCAATTGTCGCACAATTTGGTAATTCCCAATAAAAACACAGGAAAATTCTTTAAATTCGCCCCGATCGGGTACGCCCGTAGAAAGGTGAGATAGCTTTTTTCCCGACTTATGTCTCAAAGGTTTGCGCCCTATTAGACCTCGCCTTGGTATTCCGCTGTAAGTTGAATATAATTAGCTTGGAAATATCAACCGCGCAGGTGCTTGATGACAGACAAGAAAAATGAAACTCCGCCGTCTCAGCCTGAACCGGTCGCGAGTAGTACCTCACCCAAAAACGAATGGCCCGCGCTCGACAAAAAAAACAAAACCTCGGCAGCGGCACCGGAAGACATTGCCGATTGGGCCGTCGTCGTTGATGATTCTTCCACCAGCGTCAATGTGATCGCCGGAGTTCTCAAGGGCCTCAATCTTGGCATTCATACCTTTCGCAGTGCCAGTGCCGCTCTCAAATATTTGCGCGAAATGCCTGACGATGATTTCAATAAGATCGCCGTCGTTTTCTCTGATATGGATATGCCCAATATGAATGGCCTGGAGTTTTTGACCGAAATCCGCAAGGAGCCACGGCTGAAAAACATGCATTTCGTGATTATTTCAGGCCAGGTCGATCGTTCGACCCTGACTCAGTTCGCCCTTATGAAAATCGATGGCTATATCGTGAAACCATTCAAAGCGCAGTCGATCATCGACCGCGTCACTCATGCTTTGACCGCCCGGCAAAAAGAAAAGGCCACGGGAAGCTAAGTTTTCTACTGACTGAATTGATCACCGGCGCGACGCTGCTTGTTCCGCAACCACAATGTCTTGGTTCTGCGAAATCAGCTCACCCTGCATGCTGGTATAAACTTTGTA
>SXRI01000198.1 GCA_005793615.1 Bdellovibrionales bacterium | reverse complement strand
TCAAGAAAATGGCCTACGGATACTCAAATAAGACGTCTTTTTTACGAAAGATCCTGCAACGATGCGGATTTCTCAATCACCAACATATTCGAACTGATGACCTGTTTTACTGTGTCACCCCGTGAAAAGTTGGAGAGGGGCGAGCCCGTGCCGAGAATTCGCTCACAGGTGTCAGAGAGTTGTTGCTTGAGATCGGCACCCTTCATAATGACATGAGTTTGTCGCTCACCCTCAGGCGCTTTGAGACGGTGATCCGAGGTTAAGAGTACAAACGGTGTCGACGTATTCGGATGGCGACAATCGGCGAGAAGTTTAATCAGTTCCGTGCCGGTAACGAGATCGGTCGTGTTCGACATTACGACACAGTCAAAGGGTTCGCGCAATAATCGCCCGAAGGCTTCGTAGCCGTTCCCGGCGACGGCAATCTCCATGTTCGAAGGATCGACTTGGTTAAGAACATTACTCGCCATGCGCATCACAGGTCCCATTTTTTCAACCAAAAGGACGCGGTGACGTTTAACCGAGATCGTGGTTGGTGTCGGCGTTCCGACTGCTTCGTTGGGTGGGCGAGGGTTCACGCCGAGAGCGAGTTTAACGGAGTCGAGACCTGCTTTATCTTCTCGGGCATAGGCGCGAGCAGCGGATCTAATCAAGTCGAGGTAGCGAAGCAAACCGTCGATTTGTAACCCTAGGCTTTCGCCGTCGGCGCGAATGCCGCTGACCCGATCTTCGAGAGAATGGCAAATGGTGCTGATGAGATCAAAACCAAAACTGCCAGCGGAACCTTTGATCGAGTGAGCGTTGCGAGAGATTCTCAGAAGGCTATCATCGGTTTCACCTGGTTCGGTGAGCTTCAGGACATCGGCATCGAGATCATCCACGGTCGTGTCGAGTTCTTGGAGGTATTCTTTGGCTTGGAGGAGCAAAGCCTTTTCGATATCGCCGAGGTTTCTTCTCACGATGATTTACTCTTTTTTGCGGGGATGGCTGAGTAACAGACTCCGACCCACCTAGGATAGCTAAAGGCATGTGGGCTTGGGAAGCCTTTTGCCGACCGGAGGCCGGCACTCTGGACTGGACTCGACTTTTTCCAAGTGAAAAACTAACACTTGGTGCTGATGACATGCTCGGTGTAGGGTGCGGCTCGAAAAGGGCAAAAATGGACCACGAGAACTTTGAATTTTTCATCATTTGCACACCTGGCTTTGAAGATATCTCGGCAAGTGAATTGGCACGTTGGTATCCCTCCTTGGGCTGTAAAGTGGAGCGAGGCGGACTCACGGTCATGGCGCCACTTGCGACCGGGTTTCAACTGAATCGGGTGTTGAAAACACCGACACGTATTTTACTAAGACTCGTCAGTTTTGGTTGTCGCGACTTTCCGAAGTTGTTTAAAAAGATTTCCGGGTTTGCGTGGGAAGATTGGCTCGATGACCGTAGCAGGGTGAGTTTTCACGCGACTAGCAGTGGCTCGCGTCTGAAAATCAAAACCCGTATCGAAGAGACTTGCTGGGAGGCCAGAGTCGCACGCTTAAGGAAGCGAGGCCGACCACACGCGCGTTTTGAAGGGCCTAAGGCTGATGTGTATGTTCGCCTAACTGATGACGTTTGTCATTTGAGCCTCGATACCTCAGGAGAGATTCTTCATAAAAGAGGGGTGCGTGTTCTTTCGGCGGAGGCGCCGGTTCGTGAAACCACGGCCGCAGCTCTTCTCACTTGGATGCAGGACCTCGCCAAACAAGAGGGCCTAAGTAACGATGCTGTTGAACTCGTCGATGCGATGTGTGGCTCTGGAACTTTTCTCATTGAAGCGCGAGGGTTAGCGGAGGAGATAAAATCACGACGATTTGCTTTTGAGGATTTTAAGGTCATTGTGTCGCCATGCGAGAATCAGATCGTCAATTTGAGCGGAGGGTTCTCGAGATTGATTGGTTTTGATCGCGACGCCAAGGCGTTTTCCGCAGCTGAGCAAAATCTACGTGAGGTTCCCAACGTTGAATTGCATCACGCAGATTTCTTTACAGCCGTAGCGTTGCCGGATCATACGTGTCGTTGGGTGGTTGCCAATCCACCCTATGACGAGCGGCTTTCAATTGAGGGCGGTTTAAAGGCCTTTTACGAAAAGCTACTCACTGAAGCAGTGCGCGTGGCGCGCCCGCAACTGGCCGGATTCTTGTTCCCTGAAAGTGCGCATCCGGAGAATCTGCGCCTGCCTAAAGGATGGCGTAAACTGGCGCTTAAGAAATTCTCCAACGGCGGAATCGCGGTCAGTGCCGTGGTTTACTCGTGCCGTCCAAAGGCGGAGTGACCGTGGAATTTGCGGGATAATCCACAGGTACCGTAACTGGTTCGGCGACCGGTACTGTGACCGATGCCGCGGCGAGTGCCTTTTCTCGCCTCTTATTCAAAAACTTAAGAGTCAAATAAATCACTAAGCCGATGCCTGCTGCTGAGAAGACATAGATTTTAAAGCGCGTGAAGTAAGTCAGAATGTACTTGCCGTAAAAGGAAACCAGTAGAACCTGGGTCGGAACAGAAATGCCTGCAGCAATCCAATCAACTGCTAAGAAACGCCAAGGTGATAAGCCCATCGCGCCACAGGTAAGGTGCCCGGGGAACCGTACCCCTGGGGTAAAGCGGAAGACGATTACGGTCCACAGACCATACTTCCGCATCCATTGCTGCACACGTCTTAAAGCAGCCTCGCTCATCATTCGCTTAAACCAGCGGAACTGAAATAAGCGTGGCCCAAAGCGCCTGCCAAGAGCATAAATGAGGTAATCGGAAGCCATCACCGCCACAAAAGCGACCACAGCCAGAACGTAGACGTTGACCTTTGATGTTGCCTCAGGCGGCGGCGGAAACAAATCGGGATTGAGCGACATATAGCCGACAAATCCCGCGCTGACTAAAACGACCTCTTCGGGGAGCGGCAGGCCGAAAGCGCTCATGAGCATAAAGACCCAAATGGCGCTATAGACCAACATCGGCTGGTAGGTGTAATCCGAAAAAACCCTAACTACGAACTCTTCCATCTCAACCTATTACCGATGTCAGATGATTTACTTACGTTTGGCCGATTTAATCAGAACCGCAGTTTCTGGTACGTCGTCCATGCCTTTTTTCGATCCGGTTTTGACGGCGCGAATTTTATCAACAACGTCCATACCGGCCACCACTTTGCCAAAGACGGCATAACCGTAGGACTGCATGTCGGTTCCGCGGTTATTCAAAAATGGATTATCTTTCACGTTGATAAAGAACTGTGCGGTCGCGCTGTCGACGATCATCGTGCGGGCCATGGCCAAGGTGCCGCGTTCGTTTTTAAGGCCATTGGTCGCTTCGTTCTTAATTGGGTCGCGAGTTTTCTTTTGGTTCATGTCTTCAGTGAAACCGCCACCCTGAATCATGAAATCAGCAATGACGCGATGGAAGATGGTGCCGGCAAAGAAACCATCATCCACGTACTTTAGAAAATTCTCGGTAGAGATCGGTGCCTTGTCGGCAAATAGTTCAATCTCGATAATGCCGAGTGAGGTTTCCATTACTACGAGTGGATTTTTTTCTGCGGTCATCTTCTGAACTCCCTTTTTCAATTTCGAGTCGGTTTTTTGGCTAGCGTCTTTGGCCGCATCCTCTGCGTTTGCTACGGCAAAGGAAAATTGCGTAGCAATGAAGCAAAGGGAGAGAGCCAATCTACAGAAAGAAGCGCTGAGTCGATACATAGCGAACTCCTTGTTTTTCGTTTCCAAGTCATCGCGAAAGAGTGACGTAAACGCAACCAAAAACTATCACGAAAGGGCGTATGGGTGGCGAAATTTTGGCGGCGCTGCCAAAAAACCGACAGCGCCAGTGACTTGTCTCGGCGCGCTTGCCTCAGTGCATGAGATGTTGGCAGCTGCGCACGCGGATGCCGCAGCAAGGGCAGTGAGCCTCTTCTTTAACTTTGAGATCGGCCTTGTTGATATCGTGCTTGATTTCCAGAGGAGTGTCGCACATCGCGCAACTGGTGTGTTCGGTAAGGAAACGTTGCTGTGTTTCGGCGGCGTTCTTCTCGTTGATCCAGTCCTGGCTATCCATAGGCTCCTCCGTGAGCGAATTCCGGTTTAAAGAGCACCAAATCCTCTTGGTGCTAGCCGTTGCCACCTTGCTCTGACAGGGTTATGAACGAGTCAGAACCAGCAAACAGTGGCAAGCGAACAAAATTGCTGAACAGCATTGGTTGGTAAGCAATTCTGG
>SXRI01000197.1 GCA_005793615.1 Bdellovibrionales bacterium | reverse complement strand
CCGACTTGGTATTGCCGGGCCCTTACTCGACCGACGAGTTTGGCGAAAAACATTTGGATTACGCTTTGCCGGAAGCGCAGCTCAAGCCGTTTATCTCACCTGATGCTTTTGTTACCTCGGGCGCCGGTGCGTGGAAGAAGCTGGAGGCTCCGGTGATCGCCCAGTTGAAAACTCGTTCGCAAGCGCGGGTGGCGAAGAATCCTGAGTTTCAAAAGATCATCGACGAAATGAAGAAGTCGAAAGAAAAAGGCAAAGTGATCAAGCTCTCTGAGTCGGTCAAAGATACCGAGAAGAAAAATGGCGAGCAGGATAAGAAAAAGGAAATGAACAAAGAAGCGAAAGTCGCCGAGTACTTGAAGCGTGCCGATATTCAAGAGGCCGCCACGGTGGCAGCCGACTTGATCGCCCTTCAGCGTGGTATCACTCTTACTGATGCCGCCACGGCAACAGCGCCGGCTCTACCTCACGCAAGCGATGAGCAGAAAAAAACTCGTTAAAGATCTCAGTAATTTGCCGGGCGGGCTTTACCGCCTGGCGGATTGGTTGAGCTCTTGCTAACATCGCGCTGCATTTTTTCAGTAAAACAAATTAGGTCATTGTCTTTGAGCCGCTTTCGTACGCCGGTCATTACATCCACCACGCAATCGCGCACTTTATTCTGACACTCGCGCTCTTGATCGGTCAGTGAATACTTTGAAGAATCTTTGAATTGAACGACTAAATCGCGAAGTCCCTGTAACCTTGCTTTTATGTGGTTAGGGAGATTTCCAGCTTCTTTAATTTGGCGCAGCTGATCCAGACTAATGTGATCACTGCCGGCATTATTAGCGACATAGCTCAGTTCCGTCGATTCGACGTTTTTGCGAGACTGCCCCCCGAACGCTATTACTACTTCGGGTAGAAGATCTTCCACTTTGTTGAGCGATACAGGATCACACTTGGGAATGGGTTGAAAGGCTGGACTGTCCTCGATCGCATTAAGCTGAGCTTGAATCAAGGAGCTATCGACGACTGATCCACCTGACAATTCGGCCTGGGCGGTCTGACATTTGAGCAGGCTTTCGGGAATAGTATCAGGTTTTGTTTGTGCAGAGGATAAGTCAGCACATTGCGATTTAAATTGTGCTGATTGGGTGATCGCCGTGATCAATGCCGAGAGTTGAAGGATAATGTCCTGATCACTCGTAAGTTCAACGTTAACGGCAGCGACTTTTCTGGGCTTTGTATTGGATTTGGCACTTGCTCTCTCCTCGGCGCTGTCGAGAAGTTTCAAAAGCGGATGGACTGCAGCAGTTGATCGTCTGAAGGCTTGCACGAGCTTCTGAAAACGTACTTCGGGATCATCGCTCGGCATGAACTCCACTTCGATGCCGTTGATGGCGATTAGCTCCGAGCGCAGTGAAATGAAATCAACCGTGAATGTTTTCGAATTCACTTTGAAACTCACCCTTGAACTCTTATGAACGGTCATCTTTGGTAGGGCTTGGTTCTTGGCAAGCTTGGTTTTTTCTCGCAGAAACAAGAGTGTCTTTAAGTCCAAGCCGGACCGCAGTCGCTCCACAAGATCCTTTGCTGATTTCGCCTTTTGGTAGCTCTTGTAGGTCTGTTCCAGAGCCTCAGATTCTTCATCGGTCAGTATCGCCAAGGCTGGCAAGGGTAGGAGCGTGATGCTGAGAGTTGCGTAGAAACAAAGCAAAAGGAGGTAGCGGTGCATAGACGCTCCAGTGATGGGGTTTGACCTGTCTCTTTTCGGCTCAATGAGCCCTAAAGTTGAGGCCATGCCGCGAGCTCGCTCGCCGGGTGATTTCCGTAGTCTTTTCGTGGCTCAAGCGGCTGTATCAGGCGCGCTTGGTTTGACAAAAAAGGACCGACTGAGTACCTCTTTAAAAGCAGTTTCTAGAGTTGATACCCTCTTCGAGCGAAAGGGCCCGAAATGCGGAAAACTACGTCATTGGCACCTAAGTCCAAACGGCCACTGAAAGCGTCGTCGAAAGTGCCCGCAAAAGCAGCAGGTGCGCGGCAGTCGATTACGATTAGTACCAAGGCGACACTCCCTAAAGAACTGCAACTCAGTATTTATGACCTAATGATCAAGTCGCGCGTGCTCGAAGAACGCTTGATCAAGGTCTATAAGACCGGTGATGCCTATTTCTGGATCGGTGGCGCCGGCGAAGAGGCTTTTGGTGTTCCGCTCGGTCTCTTGACCCATAAAGGCCATGGCCCTGAGTACGATTACCTACATCTTCATTATCGGGCGACGCCGACGATGATCGCGCTCGGTATGCCCATGATCGATTCGCTTCGCTTGATGATGAATCGGGTGACGGATCCGTCGACCGGAGGCCGAAACTTCTGTAACCATTATTGCTTTCCGCAGTGGAACGTCGTGCCGGTGACTTCACCGATTGAAGTGCAATACGGCATGGCTATCGGCACGGCAGTCGCGCAGCGCAGGCGTTGGTATACCGCTGGCGGCAAAACTCCGGCTTCGGGCAAAAAATCAATTTCGATTGTTTCCGGTGGCGATGCGGGCTCGGCCGAGGGGGATTTCGCCTCGAGCTTGATCTGGGCCAGTCGGCCGGGATTTGAGCTGCCGATGCTGATCACCGTACAGAATAACAAGTGGGGAATTTCGACCAGCTACGATACCCAGCACGGCGAAAAGAATGTCGCCGACCGTGGTAAGGCCTTTGGCATTCGCACCGCCATCGTCAACGGTAATGATCCGATCGAAACCTATTTGGCTCTACAAACAGAAATTGATTACATACGTAAGACTGGAAAACCGGTGCTGGCGGAGTTTCATCTGTCGCGTATCTACGGCCATTCATCGGCCACCGGCGCTAATCGCGAGCCGGATGTATGTCCGATTGAGCTTTTCGAGAAGAAGCTCGTCGATCAAAAATGGATTAAGCCGCACGAAACGAAAGAGCTTTGGAAGCGCTATGATGAGGAATCGCGCGAGGCCGCGGAACAGGTTCGTAAAGAGCCCGTGCCGACTCGCGAGAGCATCTGGGATAACATCTATGTAGGTAGTGAGAATGCCGATTGGAGGAAGTTCTAATGGCGAATATGGCGCAAGCAATCCGCATGGCTCTACACGTCGGTGAAACCCGGCTTGGCGTTACCGATATTTTCGGTCAAGACGTCGGTGCTCCTCTCGGCGGGGTCTTTACGGCTTCACAAGGACTTAAGAACACCTGGAATTCACCTCTCGATGAGCGTGGCATTATCGCGACAGCGATCGGACTTGGACTTGCCGGTGACCGTTGTGTGGCCGAGATCCAGTTCGCCGATTATATTTTCAACACCATCGATCTTTTGAAAATGGCCGGTAACACTTTGTGGTGTTCCAACGGCCAGTACAATCTGCCGATCGTGGTGATGACTCCGGTGGGGGCCGGCATTCGCGGCTCGATTTACCACAGCCATTCGTTTGATGCCTGGGCGACTCGTCTACCCGGTTGGAAGGTGGTTATTCCGTCGACGCCACTCGACGCCTACGGGTTGTTGATTTCGGCCATTAAAGACCCGAATCCGGTCTTGTTCCTTAACCCAAAGTCGTTGATGCGGGTGCGTGGCACTGAACTCATTCCCGGAGAGCCGGCGGATGAAAAAGAGCTCAAGAACATGATTGATCAGCCGGTTGATGATCGCAAACATCAGTGGCGACCGAAGTGGCCGCAGCTCGAGGAGTTTGAGATCCCGATCGGCAAAGGCAAAATCGTGCGTGAGGGCGATCGCGCCACCGTGGTTTCCTATGGGCGCACGCTGCCGTTGTGCGCGAAAGTCGCGGATATGCTGCGCGAAGAGGGTGTGGCGATCGAAGTTATCGATTTGCGCTCGCTCTATCCTTACGATTGGCAGATGATTAAGGCATCGGTTCACAAAACCGGAAGAGTCTTGTTCGTGAACGAAGACACCGAGGTCACAAACTTCGGTGAGCATCTGGCATTCCGAGCGACGCAAGATCTGTTTTATGAGCTTTTGGCGCGACCGCGGGTCCTTGCCGGCAAGAACGTACCGGGCATCGGCCTGCATCCGAACCTCGAAGAGGCCAGTGTGCCGCATCTCGAAGATATTCTGCACGAAGTACGTGAACTTCTCGGCGAAGTGCCATGAGAGTTGGATAATGTCGAAAAATAGAAAACGAGTCACACGCCGGGCCTCGGATAAAAAACGTCGGCCGCCACCGTTTGATAAATACGCCATTTACAAACGCGCGGTGCAGTCGCCTGATAATGACGTGGAGTTTTTGCGCGATACCTATCGTGAGCTCAAGGGGCGTCTTCCGCTCACTTTGCGCGAGGATTTTTGCGGAACCTTCAGCATCTGCTGTGAGTGGATCAAGCTTGGCGCGAAGTTTCGCGCCCATGGGGTCGATCTCGATTACGAGCCGATTCATTACGGTCTCGGCAATAATTTGCCGAAGCTTTCGCCCGCGCAGCGCGCGCGTTTTGAGGTCCATCAGGAAAACGTGCTGAGTCCGGGGCTTCCGCACGCCGATGTCATTTGCGCGATGAATTTTTCTTACTTCATTTTCAAAGAGCGCGCGATGTTGAGGGCTTATTTCGAGAATTGCCTGACCACGCTACATCCCGGTGGCATTCTGGTCGCCGATTGTTTTGGCGGCAGCCTTTGTCAGGAATCCAACGAAGAGAAAACGAAAATGCGCGGCTTTATTTATTACTGGGATCAAGAGAGTTTTGATCCGGTGTCGAATCACGCCGTGTTTCATATTCATTTCAAACTCGATGGCCGCAAGAAGGTCGAAAATGTTTTCAGCTATGATTGGCGCATGTGGAGCATTCCCGAAATCCGCGAGCTGATGCTCGATGCCGGTTTTCGCAAGACCCACGTCTACTGGGAAGGCACCACACGCTCCGGCGATGGCAACGGCGTGTTTAAACCCGTGGAAAAAGGCGAAGAGTGCCAAGCCTGGATCGCCTACATCGTCGGCGAAAAGTAGCCTGGTAGCCACTGGCCGGTCAGACGCCCAAGTGGAAAACACGATTCGCACTGACGTGGTTTGAGTACCCCTGAGATGGTCTCTTAGTGGTAGCTCTGTGCGGGCGATCTAAGCCAGCTCACTTGGCCTTCGATGCCGAGACTGAGCTGATGTACAAGATCGTGATGGAAAGAGCAGAGAGTGGTGAGATTGGCGATGTCGTTTGCGCCGCCTTTGCTCACGGCCTGGATGTGATGGAAATGGAGCCACTGCTCGTTACCGCAACGATTCCCTTGTAAATCGACAAAAGTACAACGACCGCCGTCGCGAAGGTGAACTGCGTGTTTTACGGCGGCAAGAATTCGCTTTCGTCGCGAAATCGGTAGCGTCACATTTGTTTGCACAGAGTTCGATGTGGTCTCTCGTGGCGAAAATCGACGTTCGGGTCGACGTGCAGCACTCTGTGCCTTCCGTACGGGATCGTGTCGCTCAATGAACTCTGTTAGCACATACTGCAGTGATTCATCGAGCTTCACATTGCGTTTTTTCCGACTCGACAAGAGCGCCCGCGCCTTTTTGATAAGCACAAGAGTTTCACGCGAGATGTTTAAGTTCTCGCGGGCTTCGCTGGCGCGACCGCGAATGCGCGCCACTTCCTGGTCGGTCTCACGTTGTGAGTGCGCGGCGGCATATGCGATCAGGCTTTCGGAGTTTTCCACCGTCAAGACCGAGACAATACGGCTTGCGCGATGAACGCTCAATCTCTGCTCAGTCAAGGCAACGTCCAGCGCCCTAACTTCCCTGGTTTTCCGTGCCACCGTGATCAGTGCGTAGGTGGCGGCTTCGCTCAAACCCAGGGCAGAGACCCCATAGGTGAACAGACTCGAGAAGTGCAAAGTGCGAAATAAACCAATCTCTTCGATTTCACGTAAGACGAAAACGAGATCATTCTCGATGCGGTGATGTTCTCGGCTTAATTTTAGGGCTTGTGCGTGCAAAGAATGCATAAAACCTCCGGCGAACACATTTCTAGCACATCTTTTCAAGACTGATTTTCGCGACGCTCGATCCATTCCTCGCAGATCCTACAAAACGCGTGAGGATCGCTCGGAGTCGTTCGGCTCGAAGTTCATTGTGTAAAAAAAGAAGTTCGCACTCCGCAGTTCAATCTGAGCAGTCGTGGAGAGGTCGAAGTCCCGTCAACAATTTTGGCTCTTCGTGTAGTTGAGGGGAAGAAAAACTCCATTTTTCGTACTGATTTTGTT
>SXRI01000196.1 GCA_005793615.1 Bdellovibrionales bacterium | reverse complement strand
GACGCGGATAAAGCTCAAACTCGTACCCCCAGTGACTGAAAAGAAGCTTGAGATCTGGTTGCGTATTTGGTTGCGTATTTGGTTGCGGGCTGGCTGGTTTTTGGGGCGGCGCTATATCTGCGTCAAGCCAACTCAAACCCTCGGGCGAGCGATTGGTCCACTGAGTGGCTCCATAGAGCATGATTCGATCGGCGATCATGGCGTAAGGTGAAGTGCTCGTACCGAAAACATTAAAACCCTCAGCTCTCACCGTTTCGACACAGCGATCAACCTCTTCAGGCCCAAAGTCATTGGCATGGTTGTTGGCGAGCGACAGAAAAATGCGCTCTGCCGCCATGTGTTTTGTTAACGTCTCGAGAACACGGAGTTCGTTAAATTGCCGGAGGTGAAAGTAGGCTTTACTCGCTGTGATCGGCGCCTCAAGGTTCACCACCAAATAATCGGCCGCACTCACCCAGCGCTCAAGCTTAGGCCCTAGCTGCCAGGTGCATTGACCTAAGCTCATTAAGTCACCGGCAAAGACGATCTCAAACTTCGGCTTGATTTCTCTTAGCTTCGTCTTTGGTAATGGAAACGGAGTGTTGACGCCATGACCACTCGTCGGGCCACGAAAGTACTTGCGCAGCCAATATAAACTTTCCTGCAATCCATAAGGTCCATACATGTTTTGATTTTAGAAACTGACACCCGTTCTTTCAACAACAACACCGCACTCATGACGTGGCGCGCGCAAGCTTAGGCGCTTCAAAGTTGACGATAATGGCGGCTGTGCGAAGCTTGTAGAGCTGAGGACCAGCGCTGTTCAAAGGAGTGATCATGGGCAAATTCGACCTCGTTAGGAAATTAAGCCTCCCACCGCGGCTCCACTTTCGATCTTGCGCTTTTATAGTACTTACCGTCGTGACTCTTTTTCTTTGCGCACCAGATCTCGCGCGGAGTGCGAATGAAAAATTAAAGCCAGTTGAAAGTGAAATGAGCGACAACAAAGCACTCGAGCTCGTTCGTAAACTCGAGAAGAACTCTCGTGGTGAAACCTTTAACGGCGAAATGAACATGACCGTGACTCACGGAAGCAACGTGCGCAAACTCGGCATTCGCGTTTGGTCGCGAGGCAAGGAACTCGCTCTCGTCAGGATCCTTGAGCCCGCGCGCGACAAAGGTACGGGCAATCTTCGCGTTAAAAATGATTTATGGCAGTACCTCCCCCGCGTCGAAAAAACCGTCAAAGTTCCCTCGATCTTGCTCTTTCAGAGTTGGATGGGGTCAGATTTTTCCAATGATGACCTTGTGAAATCGACAAGCCTTGAGCGCGACTACGTTCACAAGTATATCGGCGAAGAGAAAGTCGGCGATGTCACGGCGGCTAAGATCGAAGGTATTCCAAAGCCAGATGCGAAGATTGTTTGGGGCAAGATCACTCTCTGGGTCACGCAGAAAGATGGCGCCCTGGTAGAGCAGGACTTTTACACTGAGGCCGGAAAACTCGTGAAGCGACTCAAAGGCACTGACCATAAAACTTTTGGCAAGTACACGATTCCCACTAAACTCACCATGCAGGATTTGAAAAACGAGAACTCAAGCACCGAGATCGTTTACAGTCGGGTTGAATTCGACCGAATACTTGGTGATGAAGTCTTCACCCTTAAAGAACTCGAAAAACGCCTGCCGTGAGCTGCTTCAAGAGCTGACGGTTTTAAACTGATTGAGACCGAGAGCGAAATACTGCATCACCTGCTGCTTGTCGGCCTTGCTGAAGCCGTCAGGCTTCCCGACCCAGTGATGCGCCAAACCCATCTTGGTTGCAAGGTTGTACTCGGCAATTCCCCTCGCCTTTTCAAGGTCGACCTGTAAAGCACGATGAATCTCGGCCGCCGACAGCAATAAAAACTTAGCCTCAAACTCGCGAATGACAGTTCCTAAGGTTGAATTCTGATTCTTGTTTCTAAAGTAAATTTGCAGCAAATGCGGCAGCTCCACAATCGCATTCAAAAATTCAGAAAAATCCTCGATTTGACTCACACGCCATTCTTCAAAATTCGTAACCTCAGTGCGCCCTTCGAACTTACCAAGTATGTGGGCAAAATGTCGAACACTCAGAGTGACTAAATCAAGACGCGATTTACCAATGTACTCATACAGCCAAGCTCGCGAAGTGCCGCTCAATCGAGCGACATGCGCGTACGATATCTGACCGTTTTTGGAGCCGTTTTGGCCGACGTTCGGTTGACCAAGCAGCAAGCGCGCGGTGACTTCAGCGACCCGTTTCATCCTTTGCATCTTCGTCGACACCATCATTCTATTAGGGATGACAGATTTCCCCGAAACTGTCAGCGATTAATATATTTCAGACACAAACCTGGTGTTAGGATGGCTGACACCACCAGGGAGGAAATCATGGATGTCAGCTTTCATTCAGTAAGGCTTAGTGAACCGGTTCGGCCCGAGCGCCGCGAAACTGTGGCCGATCTCATCCTCAACAACTTCACGCTGCATGACAAAGATGTCGTCGTTATTACCTCCAAGATCGTCGCCATTTTAGAAGGTCGAGTGGCTCGCATGGAGGACGTTCAACCGAGCTCGACAGCCCGTAAACTGGCGAAGTTCTATCGCCTGAATCCAAAGACCGTTGAACTGGTGCTGCGTGAAGGACGGATTTTGTTTATGCTGCCATTTCACAAGTTCATGCGCAACAAGGCAGCTCAGGACAATATGCGTTCACTCGCGAAACCAGGCGTGCCTGAAAAGGAATTAATGCGCCTCTATGATAATTTCAGCTACATGATGATCACCCGCCAACATGGACTATTTACCGACACGGCGGGAATCGACTACTCGAATATGCCGGAAGGTTATGCCTGTTTGTTTCCCAAAAACCCGATGGAAAGCGCCGCGAAAATCAGACGCGAGATCAAACAAAAAACCGGGATGAGCGTCGCCATCGTCATTACCGACACGCTCGGCGCAAGCCAAGGACTCAAAGGAAGTTGGGATTTGCCGATAGGCTACTCTGGAATCGATCCGGTTGAGAGAAACGTGGGCTCAAAGGATGTTTTTGACCGCTACTCAACCGGCGGCCGTGGCAACTATGTACTCCCGCTGGCATCCATGGCTGGTCTTGTTCAGGGAAATAGCGACGAATGCACACCGGTAACGGTGGTGCGCGGGCTTAACTACGTTGCGCTTGACGACGACGGCATGGGTTACGCCGATATTAAACTTAATTGGCGCGCTCCGTTTTACGCCACCACGCACACCCTGCTCTCGACAATCGGGTTCCACGTCGTTTACGGCTTAATTCGCCTGAGCTCAGGCTTCGGGGCCCGAAGTCAGCAGAAGCCGAGCCCCTCTCCGGTGACTTAAAAATACTACACCAGCGCCATTTCAAAGGCCGGCGGGAATCGACCTAAGCTCGCCGGGTCAAAACTCTTAACCTCAGTTTCTGGCAAAACCAAGTACATGCCGACATCGACATCGGCTTTGATAAAGCTCTGAAGAGCAGGTTTCAACGAAGACTCTTTGAAATCACAAAAAGCGATCGCATGAGCTTTACGCCGTTTTTTCTCGGGCCAGATCATCTCCATCATGAGAGCGAGAATCTCGCGTTTTTCATCTAGGCTCAAATGCCAAGCAAACGCCATATGAGTGAGGTAGATGATCTCAAGCGGCTCACCAAACTTTGGCCAAGCCAACTTCCCGGCAATAAAGTTAAAGCCTTTTGTCCACGCAGGACCTTCAACCACGGTTTGTTTACATTGGTTGGGATTCCACAAAGCCGTCGTCGCAACGATTTTTCCTCGAGAATCACGTACTGCGAAAAAATCCTCGATTGAAAAGCCCTTCCAAGTCTGAAGACGCCGGCGGAGCTCAAAGTGCGGGGCTCCGAAACACTGGCCAAACGCCTGTTCTCTGTGAACAGAGTCTAAAAAGCTCTCCAACTCCTGCACGGTGCCGCCGCGCTCACAAACAAACTCTGTTTTTTTCTTACGCAATCCAAACCAAGATGGTCGCCTCGCCAGCATTGTCACCATCGCATAGGGCGCAATTCGCAAAAGCTTCTGCCCGTTATGCACGCGTTCCTCAAGCACTCGACGTGCTCGATCATTGGTCTCGATAATCCCACACACCATATGACCGTTTTCGCCGCCCTCCTCAAGTTGTGGTGCCGCTTTCATGACTTTACCGAACCACTCACGCCACTCCCGCACGAGCGCAGGGTCTCGATCCTGCACACGAAGATCGGCAAGGTAAACAAAATTGCCAGGTTTGCCGTCGATAAAACACGGAGTCGAGGTAAGTGCACCGCTGCCCACCAACCGTCCATTGTCATCACGCAAGCCGACCGCGCGGCTTATGCCACCACGATGTTCAAAGAGATCAAAGAACCTCGGCTTACGCTGCATTAAGAGCCGAAAGCCACCGCCGCTCATTCCTGCCTGATCAAAGAACTGCAATACCTCGGCGTCGTCATCTTTGGAAAGCGCAACGATATGCGGAGCTTCTTTGAGAAAATCAAATAACTTCGTCTTTCCTCGAGTGGGCTCAGCGCCCTTTACTCCCGTGTTAATCTCGGCTTCCATTCCATGGACTCCTCGCTAAGGTTTTCATGTCCTCTGCTTCACCAAAATGCCTATAGTTCATGGTACTCAAACCGATGAAAATCACAAGCGCGGCATGCCCCATTTGCCGAACCTGCTTTCACTTTCAATGATCTTTAGTGTCATTTTGACGTCCCCGGTCTGGTCTCGGTTTTGCGTACCGCGTATCGGCCCTCGGATCCGGTGTCCAAAGGGGACTTTTTTATGAGTGAACGCAATGACGGGGAAAAAGAAGGTTCTAGTTTTATTCGCCATCCTAACGCTG
Source organism: Bdellovibrionales bacterium (assembly GCA_005793615.1). Taxonomy (GTDB): domain Bacteria; phylum Bdellovibrionota; class Bdellovibrionia; order Bdellovibrionales; family JAMPXM01; genus SXRI01. The sequence continues at coordinate 267 of SXRI01000196.1, read as the reverse complement.
ATTGTTCAGGCGTGCGTTGGAAAGGGTGGTGATGCCACCTAGACCGCAGCCTCCACTACCACCAGGTGGCGACAGACCTGGCGGCGGAGGCTTTCCCGGAGGCGGGATCGGCTTCCCTCGATAATTTTTTGGAGTTAGCTGGAAGGAGCGAGAAATGACTCGCTCTTTTTTGGCTCATCGTGGAATTTAGGGGAGAAAACGATAGCATTTTCCTGATGAAACGCCGTCTAGAAGAGGCATTGATAGGAATTGACTGATCCTCGGTTT
>SXRI01000195.1 GCA_005793615.1 Bdellovibrionales bacterium | reverse complement strand
TCAAGAAAATGGCCTACGGATACTCAAATAAGACGTCTTTTTTACGAAAGATCCTGCAACGATGCGGATTTCTCAATCACCAACATATTCGAACTGATGACCTGTTTTACTGTGTCACCCCGTGAAAAGTTGGAGAGGGGCTGCATTCATGCAGAAATCCGTTGGCACCTGTCGACCGATTTTACGATTGGGTGGTTTTTTCTTTAAGTATCTCGATCGACCTCCATATGTGAGCGCTCCCGCCAAAAAACCAAGTAACTCCGGGCACAACGGCCCGATATTCCTGATCGAAATTGAAAACCAAAATGACCGGCATAGCATTTGCTCTCTCCGCTTCTGTATCTGCTTTGAATTGAATCGAACCGCTCCTGCTTCATGTATGAAGAATTGGGCTACAACGAAATTTGTCGTTATTTTTGGAGGAAGTTATGAATTCGCTCTCGCAAAAAGGCGAGCTTCCTCGCGGCGCCCTGGCTTCAGGGAAAATCGAATTGTTGGTAGACAAACTTTTCCGCTGAACTTGATCATCTTGATGGGTGGTCGATGTAGCGGCAGAGGTTTCTGCTCATTCCTGGGCGGCGAGCGCTTCGAGTTCCTTTAAAACGGTCTTGCGAGCGTCGCTTCCCGGATTCAATTTCAAGATCGCGTTGAGTTCGGCTGCTCTTTCGTCAATAGTCGCCTCGCCGTAGGCATTGATTCTTTCGCGGCTTCGATCCCAAAGAAGCGTGACGTAGTACTCAAGCATGGTATCGAGCATTCGGTCTTCCGAGCGCCCACGATTCAACAGACTTGTATAATCCATCTCGGCGACCGTGAGTAGAGCCTTGGGCTTCTCGCCTTTCTTCACTAGTTCACCGACGACAAGCTGCGAATAGAAATCATAATCATCAAAGACTTGCCACGGCAACGGGGCAACATGGCGATGAATCATGGCGAATACCCGCCCCTGTGCGAGCCCGGCCTTCACCATTTTCCGCACGGCTCGAAAATAGAGATTGGGTACCGAAGGTCGCGCGTACGGCGAGCGCGTACCATCGGCGGCACCTATGTTGGCGCTTTCATAATCGTCCAGTTCGCCTTTGATTTGCGCATAGAAATCCGGATACCAACGCCGAATCTGCTCAGCGTACCATGGCGCTTTGAGGAGCTGCAGATCAACGAAAACGAAATTTGCGAGCCCATGACGAACTCTCTGATAATACATCGGCGGAAATGAATAGGGGTCCCAGTTGCTGAACACCACGGCAGGTTCAGTGGTGATTTTCTGTAGATTCGCAAACATTTCATCGACGGGTCGATACGTCGATTTTTCTTCCTTGGCGAAAGCATCATGCCCGACCCAGATCCCCCATGCTAAAGCAATACCGACGGTTGCGACAACTGCCCAAGGTTTCTTCGCGGAATCACGAGCGCGCGCACTCAGGAACTCGAGAAGTGCGGCGAAAGCGACGGCACTCACTAACATCCAGATCATCAGCAGCATGAGATAGAAAACTGAAACCAGACCGGCGATATCTTTCATTGAGAAACCATCGCTCCACTCGACATGGAAGTTCACCAGATAAGCCGTAACTGGTCCGGTCATGATGGTTGCGGCAATGAAGAACCAGAATAGTCGCCTGTTAGCTTGCCTGAGAACCAGAAAACCGATGAAACCGAAAACCACGCCGACGTACTTCACTTGTTCGATAAAGAGTTGTGCTTGCAATCGCAGTTGCTCGATCACCTGCGACCAATCACGATTGAGCATGGGAGCATACTGATTTCGACCGACGTGGAAAAAAAATCTTTGCCAACTGTTGGGGTTACCCCAGTTGAGATCAGGGTTTTGGTTTGCGGCCCAAGGCAGATAAAGATAGGGCGTGAGTCCAATGAGCGTTAAAGCAGTAACGCCCAACCACCGACGCCAGGAGATTTCGCGTCCGTAGACCGTAATCATCACGCAGAAAATCGCAAAGATGAAGGTCACCACGGTGTGATGATTGGTAAGAGCAAGGCCCGCCAACAAAGCGAGCGCCTCCGGCCACCAACGATCTAGTTTTTGAACTAATCCGCGAACGGAGAGATAGGCGAGAATCGCCACGAACAAATTGTTGAGACCATAAACCTCGGTAATTATCGACTGCCGAAAATAGATCGGGCGCGAGGTCAACAAGAGCGAAACGGCTATCGCCAGAAGCACCTCGGCCCAATCACCAAGTTCAATTCGAAGGGCGCGAAAGAGAAGGCGAAGAGTGAGGAACACAAACACTGCCGCGAGTGCTGAGAAAAAAGCCGAACTGAAATTCATCGCATAGGCAGGATCACCAAACGGCAACTTCATGAACAAGTGGCCAAGCATCGTGTTGAGCGGATATCCGGGGGGATGCGGAACCCCCAAGCTATAAGCAGCGAGGATCATTTCACCGCTATCTTCGAAGCTCAGAGAAGGCGCCAGGCCTGCGAGCAGAAGCCAAAGATTCAAACTAAAACAGATGAATACGCCGGCGATGTTTTTCATTCGCTCACTGCACTGAACTCAAGGAGTTTCATACCGCTGATGGTATCAGTTCGGCTTCGAGACACAACCAGGTTTAAAGTCAGGATTGCTGATCTCGAAAAGCAACTCGCGCAGTACTTCCTCGAGCCTTCTTCTTACTCCTTCGGGCGCGGTTGCACTGATTTCGATCACGACTCCGGGTAACGCACCATCGACTCGAATCTGCGCAACATGAATCGCTTTGAACCTGGCGATCTTTTCGTCGACGCCGGCGGTAGCTTTGCCTTTCTTGAGGAGTGCGGACCGTTCGGCCAACCAGTGTACAAATTCGCGTTCGCGAGGAGTGACCTGTAGAAATTCACAAACACTGCGAACCAAGGCGGCACTCGGCGGGCGTTGTCCTTTGTGGGCCATCGCCAGACTTCGCGCCGATGAGAACCCCAGGCGAAGCGCCAATTGGTGATAGGAAAATTCCGAAGTTCCCCGTCTCCGTGAGACTTTGAGGATGCCGAGAAGCTCGGGAAAGTTGTTTGCCTTTAGCCATTCCATAGGCGTGGTTTTACCCTGAATGACTTGCTGTGTCAATTAGAAATGTGAGTAAATATTTACTTTTTTTTGCAAACTAAAATAAAACAGTATATAATTCGATATGTTATCTTACTTACCTAATATGGAAATGAGTATATACTTATCTTATGGCACTGGGTAAAAAGGGTGAATCACAAAGACTTCGGGTGATCGAGAGCGCCAGCTACTGCCTTACGCAATTCGGTGAGCGCGGTGCTACTTTTCAAGCCATTGCCACGCACTGCCAACTCAGCCAGGCCTCGGTGGTTAAGTACCTTAAGACCCGCGACAATATCTTTCCCATGGTTCTCGATCACTGGATGTCGCGAGCACGCAAGATCACCGAAGAGTCGCTTCTACAAATCGGCTCGCCCGAGGAAAAACTTCGCCACTATTTGCGCCTGCAGATTTCCCTTTTTTTTGAAAAATCAGATGTGAATAGAGTCTATTTAATGTTGCATTATTTCGCTAGTATCGATGAACGCTTCAAGGTGATGAACTCGCAGATCAAGACGATCGCGCAAAACCGGATCGCCGATACGATCACCGCCGGTATCGCCGACGGCTCGTTTCGGAAAGTTGATGCCCCATTGGTGGCGAAAACCATTCATAACAATCTTGTCGGCTATCTCCTGAGTTCAGTGACCGAGATTTCCAAACCCGCCGACCTGCAAATGCCCAAAGTGCTCGAAGACACCTGTCTCAGTCTTGTTCTTAAGACGCCATAAAACGCACAGTTTGTGACTTTCCTTTTTGCGCAAATTCCACTCGGCTCGCGGTTTCGGTGGAGAATCCTCATGCCTTCGTTTAAATATGGCGCGCATCAATCACAAAGATTGGCCAAAGGAGGATTCATGCGAAAATCAGTATTCAATTTATTCTTAGCTCTCGGTGTTTCAGTTCTCGGGGCGTGTACGGCGAAAATCGAAGGCGGCACTGGTACGCCAATTCATCCCACACCGGATAACAAAGTCTTTAATGACCCCAAAGCTTCGATTACCGGACCCAATATCGAAGGCCACTGGCTCTCCAGATGCAACCCCATCCGAAACCGTCAATACCGTGTTTGGGAACTCACTGTAACTGGCGAAAACGTGATTCGCCAAGAAAGCACCTTTAGCGATTCCAATTGTACGAGCTCCCTAAAAGTTCTCACTTCTCACGGGCGCTTTCGCGTTATTGAAAAATATGACGATGGCGGCTATGCGGTGGAGTACGCTTTCGTTTCCAAGAATGTTACTGTGTTTCCGCAGGAAAAAATTCGCGTCAGTGGTAACAAACTTGAAATCACCGACCTCGTTGTCGGAGCTAGCGCGCAATTCTTGGAAAATGAACCCCTCTTCAAGGATGGAAGCGCACCGACTTCTCCACAGCCACCGGTACAGCCCCCTGCGCCACCAGTGTCTGAAGATGCTGTGATCGCCACGACCTTTACTGAAGCGAAATACGCCTTTTGCAGCAATCAAGGATTTGGAGTGATGATTGATTTCGGTGGCTACAACCTCGCAAATGAAGGTGAAGGCCAAGCTCGTGTCGGACTCAAAACTTGCGGATCTGATCAAGAGCTCAAGTGGTCAAGCAATACGGCCAAGTTCGTGGTTCAGCTCAGAGAAGGGCGCCCGCAAATTACCTTCCCGAGCTCGCGCTACAACGATCGCATCACTCCCTCATCCTATCAGTCGGGACTCGCTTCGGGTGACGCTGCGAACTCGCTGCTTCTTGGAAACTCCGGAGAATGCTTCTTTTTAACGAACGCCTCGACCAAGAAGATCCGTTTCACCTGGCGCTGTCAGTAAACTCAATTTAGCGGTTTGAACCCGGCAAACTGAACCCGAGCGTGGGAAGGGCGTAGAGAATCGACGCCACCACAATCGAGTGATTGATCTTTCCGCTGAAGATCATATCGACCACCTCGGGAATTGTTTTCGTCACCACGCGGATGTCTTCAAAGGGATCAAGCGCGGGCTCCTGCAAAAGGCGACAACCGAAGCCGATAAAGGTGTGCATGCGATTGTTTTGCATCGCCGGATTCGGCTGATGCACGCCAACTAAGCGGATGTCGCTAGGCACATAGCCCGTTTCTTCTGCCAATTCCCGAAGGGCGGCGCGCTTCGGGTCCTCGCCTTTGCGGGGATCCATCGTGCCTCCGGGGATTTCGAGATGGATCTCGCCAGCGGCTTGGCGAAACTGCTCGACCAGTACGATTTTACCGTCCTCGGTGACCGGTACAATATTCACCCAGTCCGGAAACTCGATCACATAGTAGTTGGGCATGATTCGCCCATCCGGGAGTTCGCACTCATCGATTCGAAATTTAAAGATCGCGGTCTTAAAAACGTCTTTTGTCGACAGTACTTTCCAGGGACCGGGTTTCATTGGCCACTTGTCCTTTCCAGTGGTTTCTTGCTGTATTCTCGTTGTTTTCTGGGAAGCCGAT
>SXRI01000194.1 GCA_005793615.1 Bdellovibrionales bacterium | reverse complement strand
GGACAGCCCGGCCCGTGGATCATACGAATTGATTTTGGTAGAATCGACATCAGGCCCGAGTTGACTAAAGAGTGAGTATGACCGCCACAAAATTCCATGATCTTGAACGCGGGACGCTTTTGCGCTAGCGCCTCAAGAGTAGCCGTAATTTCACTCATTATGAGCACTCCAGTAAATCTGTTGAGCCAAGTGCGTCTCTTTGAGTTCATCGGGATTGAGAACCGAGAGCCCGATCCCAACATGAACCACGATGAAATCTCCTGGCTTTGCTTCGGGTAAAAGGGAGACGTCGACTTCGAGACGCAGACCATCTTTATCGACGAGGGCGCGATCTCCTTCGCGGCTAAGTATGCGTGTTGGCGTAGCGAGACACATCGGGGGTTTCCTTTCCAGAGGCGAGGTAACGGAGTTCGTCGGCCAGTTGTTCAAGGCCTTCACCGGATTTACTCGAACAAGTTATGATTGGAGCATTAGGATTCATTTTCCGCAGATTCGCAAGCAGTGTGGTTTGGTTCAAGTCCAAGTGCGGAAGAAGATCGGACTTGGAGATGATAATCAAATCAGCCTCGCTAAATAGTACCGGGTACTTGAGGGGTTTTTCCTCACCCTCAGTGGTCGAGAGAATGGCGATGCGAAAATTCTCACCGAGATCGAAAACCGCCGGGCAAACCCGATTGCCGACGTTCTCAATCACCAGCCAGTCGAGCTGATCAAGGCCAAGCTGCCCAACAGCATCCATCACGCGTTTGGCGTCAAGGTGGCAGGCTGAGTGGGTATTGATCTGAAAGGCAACAACGCCCGCAGTCTTCAGACGATCGGCATCGATCGAAGTTTCTTGGTCACCGACAACAACAGCTAAACGATGATCTAGCGCAAGTTTTGGCAAAAGTTTGCAAAGAAGGGTGGTCTTGCCAGCTCCCGGTGAACTCATAACATTAAATACCACAAGCTTTTGTGACTTAAACCATTGTCGATTCTTACGCGCCAGATTCTGATTCTTTTCAAACAACGACTCTTCGACTGAAATTCGCCGTTTGTTATTGGGAAGGGTGAGCGTGGGAAGGCTTGGTCCATGGTGATGGCTGGTGTTGAAATCAGAAAGCAGCCTATGTTTAACTGTCGAGCAGCCACAATCCCTACACATCATCGACCTCCATGCTCACAAACTGAAATTCGCGACCAGAGCTAGTGCGAATCACCAACAAGGCCTCAGATAGAAGGCTATTGCTGGCGGCCTCCGGAAAAACAAACGCAAACGATTCACGATCAATCCCTGAGAGGTCACCAATTTCGACTTCTATTTGCCTAACCCGCTTGGCGTTCTCGCGTCGAGCGATTTCTTCAGCCCGTTCGATCAAGTCCATGGCTAAACTGAGTTCGTGCATGTCGTACCCCACTTATCAAGATAGGCCAGTTGACCGAGCGCAATCGATTGATCATTCACGGGAATCACAGAAGGGCGCTTGAGAAATACCCCTTCGGTTTCAAGGTGGTTTTTGAGGCAGGCAAAGAACAGTTGATTCTGAAACACGCCACCTGTGCCGACAACGGAACGGACATTAAATCTTGAAATCGCGCTGGCGTAGGAACGAGCGATTTGGTCATGTGCCAAAAAAGCAAGAGCTCCGAGTGGGTATTGACCTTGAAGGCGCCATTCAGCGAGCTGAATCAGTAAGGCTACTCCGTCAAGCTCGATAACCGAGCCGTTATCGAAGATGCAGTTAGGTACTGCCTCGCCATGTTGAAGCGATTCGGCCAGGTTCTCAAGACGAATCGGAGCCTGAGCTTCGTAGGTGGCTTCTCGTGAGCCAAACTCAATTATTGCTGCTGCGGCGTCGAACCAACGCCCCAACGACGAGCAGTTTGCACTGACCGAGTCGCTGTGGCCGAGTTTCATCAAGGTAGTGAGGTGATCTTGGGGTACTTCAGGAAAGAGGCTTTGAATTTTTTCAAACTGAAAATTCTTGCGAGCCAACATGGTCACCGCGGATCGCCAGGGAAATCGAACACTGGCGTCGCCGCCAACCAATGGTGAAGCCTGCAACGAGAGTCGCGGCACCCATTCGCCGTCAATCAGGAGAAAGCCCTCGCTGCCCTTGAGCTCACCTTTTTCATTGAGACCTGTACCATCGAAGGCCAAGATCATGTCGGCTTTCGACTCGATGGTAGCGGCGTAAGTGTGCGCAAGGTGATGTGGAACAGTCTGTGTATTGCTGATTCCCTGCGGTCGAAGATAGTTTGTTAGGCTGGCAGGATGGATATCCACTGCTGTATCCACAGGTCTTAAGTGGAGTAAATCGAGAACGCTTTGTATCTCATGCCTTTGGCGATCGAGGCCTTTTACTTCACCAAGTTCACCTGCGTAAGGAAGTTCGATAACTTTGTCACCGTAAGCAATGGCAGCCGAGTTTTTCATATCAGTGCCGAGGGCGAGTAGAGTTGGCGCAGTTTCGGAGCCCGAAGCCCGTGGCCAAATCTGCGGAGTGAGACCACGGGCCTTGCGCAAAACCAAATCCCCACGCACCACTGAATCATCGACGCCATGTGAGATCTTGCGATTGTGATCGAGTATAAAGTCGATGTCCGAGCCGATTTCAAAAGAAATTTCGCTGAGATCACGAGGTAACGGCATGCCTCTGCGATTGGCAGAGGTCACGATGAGCGCGGGAAGTGACTCGCCAATGAGAAAGTGGAGTCCGCTGGTCGGAGCCATGACACCCAATTCGCGAAGATCAGGAGCAAGAAGATCTCGAGTCGATAAGTTTATTCCCTCTAGGCTGGCGATCGGTGCGGCAGATGAGGTCAGAGTTTTCCAGGCTGTAGTCGTGCCCCCAATTTCGGTGAGAGTTTTTTGATTGTTGATCATGATGGCAAGAGCCTGAGCTGGGCGCGATTTTAGTTGGCGAATACGCGCGATGACACTCGTCTCTAGCGCACTGCCAATGAGCTGAAATCCACCAATGCCCTTGATCAGGCCAACGGCACCCTCAAGCAGGAGTTTTCGCATTGCTGAAATAGTATCCGCAGACGAATTACCCTCGAACGAATCAGCAGAGTTTGTCAGAAGTCGTAAGCGCGGCCCGCATTCGGGGCAAGTAAGTGTTTGCGCGTGAAAACGACGATCAGCGGGATTCTCATAATCGGTGGCGCACTGGGAACAAAGAGGAAAGTCCTCTAGAGTCGTGCCGGAGCGCTCGAACGGAAGTTGACGCAGAATGCTCCACCGAGGACCGCATGCGGTGCAAGAAATAAATGGGTACCGGAAAAGCCGGTGCTGGGGATCGAAAAAATCTCGCCAACAATCCTCGCAGGTCGCAGCATCCGGAGGAATGCTGAGAGATCGAACAAATATCCCGGTTGCTTTTGCAAGGGGATTGAACACCACCCTGAGATCATCAAAGCCGCGCGGTTGAATGAGTTTTTTTCGCAACTCTCGAATGATGATTGGGGGCTTGGCGTGTCGCTGAATTTCGACACAGAATATCTCGAGTTGTTCCACGGGTCCGTCCAGCTCGGATCGAGCTCCGGCTTCATGGTTATAAATCAGTCCTTTAAGCGCCAGAATTTTAGCCAGACGATAAAGCATAGGACGAAGCCCGACACCTTGCACCTGTCCGGCAAGATCTAACTCAAGGCACGCATTCTTTGGTAGTTGCGCGAGCGGTGTCATCCGGTGCATCGTAGAACTTGAGTTAGGAAGAGGTCAACCTATGGATCGAGCCACGGAACTTGCAGGTATTGTCCAAAAATTTAAGAGCGATCGCACACGACTGATCGACATCTTGTGGGCGGCACAAGAGCGCGAGGGATTTGTCTCGCATTTCGATCTTGAGGAACTGGGCAGACTTTTGAAATTGTCTGTTCCGGCTCTGCGCGAAGTGATGAGCTTTTATCACTTTTTTCGCGATCAACCGAGCGGTCGGTTCCAGATTTATTTGGACACCTCGATGATTGCGGAAATGAACGGACTCAGCGAAATTCGCGACGAATTTGAGCGTCAACTTGGGGTTAAGGTCGGGCAGACATCTCCGGATGGTCAGTTTGGCCTATTTGAAACTTCGTGTATCGGTATGAGCGATCAGGCGCCGGCGGTTCTTATTAACCTAGTACCATTCACCCAGTTAAATCGGCAAAAAGTGAACCTGATCGTGCATCGCTTGCGGCAAGGCGTAGAGCTCAAGGACCTTGTGCATGAATTTGGTTTGGGCGACGCACAAAACGCGAACTCATCGGTGCATTCAATGGTTCGAAATAATCTAAAGAAGCCCGGAAGCTTCATGTTGGCGTCGGTGGTACCTGGGGCGGGTCTAAAAAAATCTTTGGCTCATTCGGCTGACGAGGTGATCGATACGGTGACTGCCAGCGGCTTGCGCGGCAGAGGCGGCGCCGGTTTTCCCACAGGAAAAAAATGGGCAGCGTGCAGAAGCTTCCAGGCTCCCAAACGATATGTGGTATGCAATGCGGACGAAGGGGAGCCCGGTACTTTCAAAGACCGACTTTTGTTGACAGAGTACCCAGCTCTTGTGATCGAGGGCATGGCGATCGCGGCACATGCTCTGGGGGCACGAGAGGGCATCATCTATTTGCGCGCGGAATATAAGTACCTTGAAGCGCATCTTCAACAGGAGATCGAGCGTTTTCGTAAACACCTTTCCTTTGAATTCGATTTACGAATTCAACTTGGTGCCGGTGCTTATGTTTGTGGCGAAGAATCGGCGCTCCTGGAATCGATGGAGGGTAAACGTGGCGAGCCGCGCCTGCGACCGCCGTTTCCGGTTGAGGTCGGCTATTTGGGTATGCCCACAGTGGTCAACAACGTTGAAACTTTCGCTCTTGTAACTCAGATTTTCAACCAAGGTGTGGGTACGTTCCGTAACTTTGGAACCCCTCGTTCTCCGGGAGTGCGTTTACTTTCAGTATCCGGAGATGTCGCCCATCCCGGAATCTATGAAATACCTTGGGGTATCAAGATAGGTGATGTTCTTTCAATGGTGGGTGCCCAGAACCCGTTGATGATTCAAGTGGGTGGGCCGAGTGGCATTGCGATCAACGCGAACGATGTCAACCGCGAGATTTCCTACGAAGATCTGCCTACAGGCGGATCTTTCATGGTGTTCTCTAAAGATCGAGACCTCTTCGCCATCCTCAGTAACTTCATGACTTTTTTTGTTAACGAGTCTTGTGGCAACTGCACGCCCTGCCGGGCGGGCAATGTCGCGCTCCGCGAGCTCTTGCGGCGTTTTATCGGCGGTCATGCTCGCTCAGAGGATCTTGGTCATATTGATAGTTGGGCCAGCATTGTAAAACGGGGTTCGCGTTGTGGATTGGGCGGAAGCTCGCCGAACGTGCTTACGACCGTGAAGGCGGCCTTTCCTGATCTTTTCGTCAATGCGATCAAGCCGGGAGCGGACTCGTTGTTTTTCGACTTCAACGAAAAGGCGGCGACGGCGGACTACGATCGAACAATACGGGAGATGAAATGAGCGACGCCAAGAAGGTTAAGTTTTCACTTGATGGAAAAGAGGCCGAGAGTCACCAAGGCGTAAATCTGGTACAGGCCATTGAAGAAAATGGTACTCATGTACCGACGCTCTGCTGGAGTCCCGGCATCGAGCCATGTCTGGGCACTTGCCGTGTTTGTACGGTAAAGGTGAACGGTCGTGAAACCGCGGCTTGTGCATTGAAAATTGAAGAGGGCATGAAGATCGAATGTGATACCGATGACCTCAAGGACCTACGCAAGGGAATCCTTGAGTTACTTTTTGTCGAGGGCAATCATTTTTGCCCAGGATGCGAAAAATCCGGGGATTGTGAGCTGCAGGGTATGGGCTATCGCTTTGGCATGACTCATCCGCGTTTTCCCTATCGGTTTTCGCACTATGAACTCGATTATCGCGGCGTACATTTGCTACTTGAGCGCAATCGCTGCATCCACTGCAAACGTTGTACGGAACTGTTCTCGGATGATCAGGGACGAAAGGTCTTCAGTTTTGTTGGTAAAGGCAAAGATACGCGAGTGGAAATGAATCTCGATCTTGAAGCCAAAATGCCGATTCATAAATGTCGCGAAGCCGCAAGCCTCTGTCCCACCGGCGCGATTATTCTCAAGGGCCAAGGATTTGATCGCCCCGTGGGAACACGGCGCTTTGATAACCCACCCGATAAGGGGTCGAAAAATGGCTGACAAGAAAGTAGTTGCGACAGTTTCTTTGGCGGGTTGTTTTGGTTGCCACATGTCGATGCTGGACATTGATTTGCGCTTGCTTGATCTGGTTCAATTGGTGCGCTTTGATCGCTCACCACTGACCGACATTAAGAAATTTACTGAGCGTGCGGCGATCGGCCTGATCGAGGGTGGCGTTTGTAATGACGAGAACGTTCATGTCTTGCGTGAGTTTCGATTGAATTGCGATGTTTTGATTTCAGTTGGTGAGTGCGCCATCATGGGCGGTCTGCCGGCTCTTAGAAACGACATTCCTTTGCGTGAGTGTTTGGAGGAGGCCTATCTAACGGGGCCGACGGCGGTACAGGGTCAGCGCATTATTCCACATCACGTGGATTTGCCAAAGATCCTCGATCGAGTCTATCCCTGTCATGAGATCGTGAAGATTGATTATTATCTACCTGGTTGCCCACCGAGCGCCGATTTAATCTGGGCGGCGCTTAGCGGACTTTTAAGCGGTAAACTCGATACTCTTCCGCGGGAGTTGGTAAAATATGATTAAGAAAATCGTAATTGATCCCGTGACCCGAGTCGAGGGGCACGGTCGTGTGACACTACATCTTGACGAAAAGAACGTTGTTCGTGAGGCCCGTCTTCACATTGTCGAGTTTCGGGGATTCGAGCGCTTTGTCCAAGGGCGCCCCTATTGGGAGGCGCCGGTCTTGGTGCAACGGCTCTGTGGAATTTGCCCCGTCAGTCACCATCTTTGTGCCGCAAAGGCGATTGACGAAATCGTCGGTCGCAACGACGCGACCATTCCCGAAACCGCACGACAAATGCGCCGTTTGATGCATTATGGTCAGGTATTGCAGTCACATGCGCTCCACTATTTCTATTTAGCGGCGCCGGATCTTCTTCTGGGAGTTGAGAGTGAGGTGGCGAACAGAAACGTCGTTGGCCTCGCTGCCCTAGATCCGGAATTGGCTAAAAAAGGAATTTTGATTCGTAAGTTCGGCCAAGAAGTGATTAAGGCTACAGCCGGCAAAAAAATCCATGGGATCTCCGCGGTTCCTGGTGGAATCCACAAAAACTTGCCAACTGAGGAGCTAGAGCCGTTTTTACGCGGCGGCGCTGATAACATGCCTTCGGTGAACACCGTGATTTCATGGTGTCAGGAAGTCCTGAGTCTTTATAAGGAATATCATAAAAAAAATCGCGCCTGGATTGATGGCTTTCTTGATCATCCGGCCAACTGTCTTTCGCTCGTAGGTAATTCCGGCGAGCTCGATCTTTATCACGGACGCCTGCGCTGTCTGGCTCCTGACGGCACGCCACTTCTCGATGATGTCGACTATCACGACTACATAAATTATTACGCGGAAGAAGTTAAAGATTGGAGTTATCTTAAGTTTCCTTACTTGAAAGCAGTCGGTGCGGCCCATGGTTGGGTACGTGTGGGGCCGCTGGCGCGTATCAATGTCTGCGATTACATTCCGACTCCGCTTGCTCAGGCTGAACTCGAGGAGTTCCGTCGTGTGAACGGTCGTTTTTCGCAAAAAGGCCTTCACTACCACTGGGCGCGTTTGATCGAACTTCTGTTTTGCGCGGAAAAGATTCGTGAGATCCTTTTGAATCCGACCCTACAGGGCTCCACACTGGTGAGTCGCGGCGAACACCACCCGGAGGGCATTGGCTTCCTGGAGGCACCGCGAGGAACCTTGATTCATCATTACCAGGTCGCCGAAAGCGGTGAAATCGAACGGTGTAACTTGATTGTTTCAACTACGCATAACAACCAAGCGATGAATCAGGCCGTGGGCGAGGTGGCCGAGCGGGTCATCTCCGGGCAAACGACGATTACCGAAGGGTTACTCAATCATATTGAGGTCGCGATTCGTGCATATGATCCGTGTTTGAGCTGTGCCACACATGCACTTGGCAAGATGCCGCTCGTGGTACAACTGATG
>SXRI01000193.1 GCA_005793615.1 Bdellovibrionales bacterium | reverse complement strand
TCGACGGAGCGTAGACCCAGCCCGACGCCCAACGGCCCGAGAACGAGCCGTCGCCCCAAGTGCCCCCAACGAACAGACCGAGCAGCGTGTTACCATTTGCGGGATACCAATAAAAATAGTCAGAATGAAATTTAGCTGTCCAGCTTGCGGTTGTAAGCGCATTCCCACCATTGTTGTTCACAAGAGGAATACCCAAGGTCGTATTAAAATACGCCGTGCTGTTAGAACCTGCGTCAAGATACCATCCATCAGTGGTCGCGCCCGCGCCACCTGGCCCAAGAGTGTTATCAAAGTTCGTACCGTTCATATCAAATCCGGACGCATATCCATTTCCTAAATCCAGAGTGCTCGCATTGCCGACACAAGTTCGGGAAGCCGCAGTACAAGTCATTATATCGGAAACCCACTGCCAGACGTTTCCGACCGCGTCCTGAGCCCCGAAACGCGAGACGCAGTTACTGGTCCCGAGCTGACCGATCAAGAATGAATCCGGCCCAGCCGATGAATCCCGCGCCAGTTGGTTAGCCGTAGTATTGAAGTTCGCAACCGCCACCGTGCTGATGCCGGTATGGGTGTCGCTATTGCAATTGTAGCTTCCCGCAACCGTGTGTCCGCCTCCGGCTTCAACCGTCGAGATATTCGTATCAGATAGAGCACCTGGCTCGCCGGACAAGGATGGCCAGGCGGCGAGTGCGCGGTACTCTCGCTGCCTCAAAAGGCGTTTCGCTCCGTAGTTGCCATCAACCTGGGACTGGCAAACAGCGTAGGATTGAGTCTGACTGATCGTCACAAACGGCGGCTTGTAACCACCATTTGCCGTCGGATCAATCGTGTACATGGCCGCAAGCTGTGCGGTCGTGAGCGATCCGCTATTCCCCTGAACCCAAGCGCCCGATTGGCGGTAATAGCAATCTCCGGAGTCGGTTCGGTAATAGACGTTCCCGGTCACGCCAACGGTTCCAGCGGGCGCGCCCGTACCAAAACAATTCCCGGCGGTCGCACTCGCACCGCACATTCCGCCGTTGGTCTGCGGCGTCCAGTTGCAAGCCGCCACCCAACGGTCCGCGAAAAGATTGTAACCAAAATCGAAATAGCTCGTGGACAATCCAAGCGCGCCATTTCCAGGATTGGAGTTGTAGGGAGTCCCGCCGATTCCTGTATAGGCGCAGCGCTGGTGATTCAGCGGGTCGGTGGTTTTACTCATGAGCGCGCACTGCTCATAGTTCACGCTGTCACGGTGAACCAAAACCATGTTGCTCGGTGGGATAGCAACTTTGATTCGATACTGTGAATCGCCTGCGCTCGGCAGCTCTTCCGCCCATCCACTCGGCGCCAAAGTCACGGCGTAATCATATACCGTTGGTGCCGCTCCCACTGTGGCCGTCGTTCCATTCACATCCGTGCATGTCTGCGCACCCGCACCCGTCGGAGAGCAAACCAAGCAACTCGCCGTCGTCGAAGATGTACAAGCCGTGGTCGTACTCATGTCGATAGTCCCGCCAGATGCGGTTCGGACCAACGCGTATTGCGTGCCTGCAACCGCCCCAGAGAACGCGGGCCACGTGACCTTCACTTGCCGCGTTTGCGGCGTTCCGGTCGGAGCGCCCGGCGCGTCGCCATAGGCTTGCACCAACATCACGCCTCTGTACGCGGTCGCTGATAGCGAAGTCGTCTGCACAGTCTGACTTAAAGTATTGCCATCTGTCGTCGCTGAATTGATCGCTGTGACTTTGAACTGATAGTTCGTGCCTGAATGAAGTCCCGTAATCGCTTGCGATGTCGAGGTGCGCGAGACGGACAAAGTTGACCAAGTTGTCGCCGATGCTCTCATCGGTTTGTAGGAGATCAGAATTGAACCCGCCGCCGCCGCCGCAGGGTAGGTTACCGTCACCGAGGTTGACGATGTCACGGTGGCACTGGTGATTCCGGCATAGGTAAAGGCAGATACCGACGAGAGGTTGGAATCCGATAAGTCTGTGCCGACCGCCCGGACGACATACGAATACACTTGGCCCGTTGTCAGACCCGTGTGGACATAATAGGTCGCAGGAGAACTCATGGAGTTGATATAAGTGAGGGTCGCGCCTGAAACCTGATAGATGTCATATCTCGTCACCGCCGAATTCGTGGCTAGCGTCCAATTGATTTGGATGGACGTATCGTCAAGGTTCGTTGCACTCGTGGCCCCGTTAAATCCGGGTGAAGGGGTTGGCGTTGGAGTTGGAGTTGGAGTTGGAGTCGGCGTAGTACTCGGAGCGGACGACGCGGTCGGCACGGGGCTTTCCTGGCTTAAACATCCCGTGAGCACTGCTAACAACAATGAAATAAAAGCGAGACGAATCCTTATCATACAGAAGTTATCGGAAATTCAGTGACGTCGCATAAGCAGACTTGCGCACCGTCTTGGGACTTCTACATTTAAACGCGACTAAAGTACGGATTTGGTTAGGAGAGTGGTCTCCACCATCTCAAAATAGCGCGGGCCAAAATACGCGTGAGTTTAAAAACTTGTGATCTCAACAGGGCGCTTTTCCTTTAATCCCCGTAATCTTGCGTCGTTTGAATAATTATGGCTGAGCTTCAAGGTTATCCGCCAATGTGTCGGATGGCGGATAAGTGGCGGAAAAAAGATTTTTGATTCCATCCGCCATCTTGCCATTGGCGGATAAATGGCGGATAATGAACCATGGACGCCAGATATCCCGCGCTTCGTCGCCTGAAAATACCCCATGAGATTATCAATACCGACGCCATGGTGACTTTGCTCATGCGAATTGCCGAGACCAAGCCTTTTTTAGATGAGTACCTGGGGACCCCGCAAGAGGTAAAGCTCGTGCGAAAAGCGAAGGTGCGAGCCATAACCTATTCCAACCAGATCGAGGGAAACCCGCTGGGAGAGGACGAAGTGACAGCCGTCCTTCGAGGCAAGAGGGTAGCCGGCTCCAAAAAAGACATCAGAGAGGTTCAGAATTATCACGAGGCGCTCGATTATGTAGAGCGGCTGATCGAAGACTCCCGCCCCATAAGATTGGCGGATATGTGCGATCTTCAGCGTCTCGTAACCCAAGGGCTTATTGAAGAACGTCAATGTGGTCGTGTGCGAACGATTCCCGTGTCCATTGTCAACGCCGCCACCGGCGAAAAAATAGATGATTGTCCGCAGCCTCATGAACTCAGGGATTTATTGAACGACCTTTGGCGCTGGCTGGACGATACGAAGGGGATAAACCCCTTCACAAGAGCTTTCGCTTTCCACTTTATTGCAGTGTCCATTCATCCCTTTGCTGACGGCAATGGCCGCACGATGAGGCTTATGCAGCACCTCCTTTTGTTGCTGGGCGGGCAGCGTATAGCGCGGTTCGTGCCGAGCGAAACGGCTATCATGCAAAACCGTGACCGATATTACGCAGCCATCCGCCAAAGCCGGTCGCTCGGGTCATTACACCCGATCCTTGAGTTTCTGGCCGAATGTTTCGCAGTGTCGGCTGAGGCCGTGGTCGAAGAGGGGCGTAAACTTCTGCGCGAGAGCGCGGGAAAAACACCCGAAGCCCGGCAGAGAAAGATTTTGGCTCACGCCAGGAAAGTGGACGAATTCTCCATGCAAGACGTGGTGAATTGGCTACCTGAAATACCACGGCGTACTCTTGAGCGCGATGTAGCTGGTCTCGTTAAAAAGCGCGCGCTTAAAGCCAAGGGCAAGTTAAAGGCCAGAATTTACGGCCTGGTGAAATGACCTGATGCGCTTGAGCGGGACGGGCAATCCGCTCCCAAACGACCTGTTCGACATTTAAAAACTCGTGATCTCAACAGGGCGCTTTTCCTTTAGCCCCCGCAAAACCGCGTCGTTTGAATATGGCTGAACTTCAAACCAGAACTTGGACCCACTCTGACCTGAGGCCGAATAGCTCCAAAATACCTTTCCTGAAAACCCTTGCTTCAATTCGAGACCGACCTCCGGAGCCTCGCCTTTTGCAAACGACCTGTCTTGAGTCTCTCCCGCGACCTCCAGGTGGATCGAACATTGGGTGGCGCAAGCATCATCAGCAAGAATCTTCAGCGTCCCGGATTTCTTAAACAGTAAGAGCGTCGCATTTGCGGGATATGGAAATTTACTCGCTCTTTGTTTTACAGGTTGTGTCTTGGTTTTTGAACTCTGAACCTCGCTTTCAGCGGCTGGAGGTTCATCAACCTTTGTGCCTGGTGTGGGATCTGACGGCAGTTCCTGCGATTCAGTCATTCGCTCAGTTGCCTGTTGTCCGGAGGACTCGGCCTTGGTGTCCGCCTTCTCTATTCCTCTTTGCATGATGACATCACTTCTCGGCCCCTTGGCCTCAATCCGAACGCTTCCGGCGCGAAGATCAATCAGGGGTTTCCCGTCGATGATGCCGAGGCGAACCAGCGAATTTTCAGAAACCTCGACTTCAAAATCGCCTTTGATATGGGCGAGAAATCTAGCCTTAGATCCAGTAAAGACCGTGTCACTATCGTATAGCCGCGTGCCCATTTCGAGGGGCAGCCATAAAACGTCGTTCACTGTTCTTCTTAAAACCGAACCCTGTTCCTCTTTTGCGATCCCAATCTCCACCAAATTCGTCTTCAAGATCGGAATCATGCCCAGCGAAATGCGGTCGGAAGAGAAGACAATGGCCGCGACAAATGCCAAGATAAAAAACAAGCCCGAGTAGAGATAGGTCTTCGCTCTTGATTTAAGTCGAAACTGTTTGTGCATCAGGCAAATCATCTCACGGAGTCCCGACGAGGTACAATGACTCTCCGAAAAAAGCTGATTCTCTATTTTTTCGTCATTATCGCCGTCGGCGATCTTTCGCTCTCGATGGTCGCCATTCAGATCATCCGAAAATCGAAGTCTATTGAAACCTACGATTCGTCTTTTCGGGACACACTCGAAGTGGCGAAAAAAGTCGGCCTGTCATGGAAAGCTTCGGGTGAAAAACTACTTCCCCCGAAGGACAGCGAACTGGAACTCTTTAAGAGAGCAACTCCGCTTGAAATGTTCGTCGTCGATAGTAAGGACCTTTCTGTCTTTAATTTGTTCACGAATCAACGCCTTCAGCTCAAAGACCTGCTGCACCCAACATCCATCGAGCGGCTCGCCAAAGACGGCGGCAAGGCGACGGTCGCTGAGCTTAAGTCCACCTCCGATGACGGTATCATCGCCAGTTGGACCCCGATTCCGGAAACCGGCTTTTTCGTTCTCGGAATTTCGCAAAAACTCCTCTCAACGCGCGCCTATCTCCCCCTCTTGATCAAAATCTCGCTCGCCGGTCTCATTATGCTCGCCCTGGCCACCGGCGGAAGCCTCTTGATTTCGGATGGCTTAAGCGCCTCCATCGAGGGGATTACCCGAAAAATGCAGCTCATTGGGCAAGGGCAACTGGATATTCCGCTCGACGACACCGGAACCGACGAGGCCGGCGTCATTTCCGCAAACTTGAAGAAAATGGTTTCTCAGATCAAGCAGCTGATTCAAAAAACTGCGTCCCAGGCCAGGCTTGAAAAGGAAGTCGAGACGGCGCGGCTGGTTCAAAAGTTTCTTTTCGCACCGCCGTTTAAGACCGGAAACGGCTTCGACATCAGCGGATACATCAAAAGTGCGAGCGAGTGCGGCGGCGATTGGTGGCACTACTATGAGAGTCCGGGGCATATCGTTTTCATGATCGGCGATGCCACAGGACATGGACTCCCTGCCGCGCTTCTGACCTGTGCCGTCCGTTCCGCCGTGGTGGAGCTTGAAAAGGCCCAGGAACGCTCACCCAAAGTTATCCTGGAAAAACTCAACGCCGCCGTCCATTTTTCGTTTCGTGGCGAATTGATGATGACTTTCGCTGTTATGTCTGTAGATCTGGTTCACCACGACGTGCTCTATGCAAATGCCAGTCACCTGGCCCCCATTGTTTTATCACGCGATGCCAAGGGCGAAGTTTCGCTTGAGTATCTAATAGAGAACAACGGAAAACGTCTCGGCGAACAGGCCAGTTCGCTTTACGTCGATTCAAAATATAAACTAAACAATGGGGATCGGATCATTTTGTTAACGGACGGCATCACTGAGGTCAAAAACAAGGCCAGCAAAATGATGAGTGAGCGGCGTCTTGAAAAGATCTTTACGAGTGTTGCCCACAACGGAACAGCCCACGCCTTCACGGAATCGGTGATTTCCACCCTAGAAAAGTACCAGGCTGGCGCTGAACTCAGCGACGATATGTCGATGATCGTCTTAAAGACGACCTGAATCATTCTTCGCAAAGATTTAGGCAAAGACCTGGCCCCTCGGTGGCCAGGTCATGACTTCGCTGATAACCGTCAAGAGCGTGTCGTAGTGCGGTTTGTGGATCACGACCAACGGATAATCCAAGTGATCGAAATCGCGCGTTTGAATTTCGCAGTGGCCGGTATAAAGGAAAAACGGTAGTTCAATCCGCCTTTTGATCAGGTACTCAATAAGGTCTGCTCCTGTCTCCTCTCCGATTTCAAAGTCACAGATAACGAGATCGAAATCGGTTTCCATAAAGCGCTGACATGCATCCTGTATACAGGACGCGCTTTCAACAAGACAGTTGAACCGTGTTTTCATCAATACGGTCATCAGGTCCCGCACATCATCGGCGTCGTCAACGACGAGCGCTTTTCCTGCGTATCCATTCTCGGTCAATGCGACCTCCAGTGTTTTCAATGCCGGCCCTCCTCAAGAAGCATGTTTGGGCAGTGGGCACAAAGCCAAGCCTATGGTCGGCCGGCTCAAGACTGAACCCTGAAAGAATCCGCCATTTCCATAGCCAATCGTGGTCTTTCATTTCGATCGTCAAACGCCCAACCACGCGCTCTGCATACGATCGTGCGCACATTAATCCAAAAGAGCACGGAAAATCAAGTGCATACGATCATGCGCTTGATTTGGAGGCTCATTTGGCATTGAAGCGAGGAACAGTTCTGATTTCCCAGGCGGACAAGAAAATTTTGCGAAAATTTGGAGAACGCATTCGCCAGGTTCGGGTAAAGAAGAAGCTCACGGTTTATGAGGTGACCGGCGACGACATGCCGATCAGATCTCGTCAACACTGGCAAAAAATCGAAATTGGGCAGAAAAACGTCAACCTAACGACGGCATTCAAAATCGCCAAGAGTCTTGAGGTAGGAATTGAAGAGCTGCTGAAAGACATTGGCTAAGGCACCCATCGAGAGACGCTTAACCTCATTACTTCTGCTATTGGGACTGGCCTGGCCGTCTAAATAGCGCCCTTTCGGGCGCTTAGATCCGACTCAACTCTTTTTCACCAACCAAACGAACAGTTGAATCACACCGACCACTACGGCGACAATCCAAGTCCGCTTGACGCCAAGGATGAGCCGGTAATCGCGCATCCTGAGCTTAAAGGCCATTTCGAGTGTAATGTAGTCATTTTGGTTTTGTTCCATAAAATGATCTCCTTCCGCCCAAGCCGGTAGGCAGGAGAAGGAGTCATTTTTTCGGAACAACCAATGTGCTTTGCGGTCGTAGGGATGGGCCAGGAGCGGGTCGCCGGTCTCGTCCACGTCACACGCGGAAAATGTTCGCTCGAATCAACTCATCCATGCGCTTTTCTGGTTTCCGTTTTATCCACAACCCCTTTGAAAGCTCTTTTTTGCTGGGGCGTTCGCTCCAGCAGTCTGCTTTTTCCTCCCTTTGCAGGGAGCGCGCCAGTCGCTTCGCTTGATGTCACGCCCCCTGCCGCTACCGCACCTCTCGGGTGCTCTCGCCTTACGGTCGGCGCAGACCGCTTTCGCTCTCTCATCTCTCTCTTCGGGGGCCTCACGATTTGTGAAGGCCCCACTCGATAGAGAGGGCGAAACGCAAAAAACAAACAAACTTTCAAAGGAGAAAGTCGTGGAAAAACAAAAGGAAACCCAAAAAGCCGGAACGAACCAATTTCAGGGGTTCTTCGCCAATCCGCAAATCTATGTGAACACAGAGCGCGGAGTTCTCACTCATCGCCTTGGTAACGATCTTCGGATTGACATGCCGATCAATCTTTATAAGAGCATCCTTGGCATTCCGTTCGAGAAGAAGACAATGTAAGAAAGCGCGCATCCCCTAAAGGGCTCTCATCAGGACCTCGTATTTAGGATTTTTAAACCTAAGGCGTGTCATGCATTTCTGCGGATGAAAGTAGAATTTAGGGTTGGCCCCGAAAATTCAATCCGAAGG
>SXRI01000192.1 GCA_005793615.1 Bdellovibrionales bacterium | reverse complement strand
GTTACGGGAGACAATGTTTTCTATGGGAACTTCAAGACTTCGGTAGGCAAGTATAGTCCAGAACGCGGCGACTTTCGCTTCTCAGCCGAGATTTTGGTGAACGAAACTTCGGGTAAGAAGTTTCAATGCGAACTTCCATTTATTGAAGTTCAACGTGACCAAGTGACAGGGCAGCTTTCAGTGGATGAACGGGCGCTCAGAACTCGCGTGCGCTGTAAGGAAGTCACACCACATTAGTGCGCAGTAGAGCTAAGTGGCGGTTAGCCGCCTCTCGACCCAGGTTTGGCAAACCCGACCAAAGGCTGCTTTGCTCGCAGAGCGTTCAATTTCTAGGGACGCCTCTTGAGTTCTCTTCATATAATGAATGCTCCGGAAGAGGGGAGCAGCGTTCGTGGTGAAGACAACATCATTAAACTTTATCGGTGGCACTTGGGTGGCGGGCGAGCGAGGCTCCGCAATCGTTATATCTCCACAGACCGGAGTCGCGATTGGTGAGTATTCGACTCCATCTTTGAAGCAAATCGCTGAGGCCATAGACTTTGCTCATCGGGCGCAACGCGAGTGGGGAATTTTGCCGCCTAAAGATCGGGCGAAGGTTTTGTTTAATGCTCGTCAGATTTTGCTTCGCGATGCCGAGAAGATCTCAACGCTTAAGGCTAACGAGAGCGGCAAAACCATCGAGGAGGCCCGTGCCGGCCTGATGAAGGGCATTGAGGTACTTGAATTCGCATTGGCGATTCAGAATCTTGATCTTGGCGGGAGACTCGAGGTTTCAAAGGGGGTTTCGTGTGAGTATCGACGTGACCCCCTCGGTGTCGTCGCGGGAATCACGCCGTTTAACTTTCCAGCGATGGTTCCCATGTGGATGCTGCCGATCGCGATCGCCCTTGGCAATGCGTTTGTGTGGAAGCCTTCCGAGAAGACACCGCTGACACCGTGGATGATCGCTAACGCCTTTAAAGAGGCCGGTCTTCCGGATGGCATTCTTACGGTCCTTCATGGTAGTGGTGAAACCGTCGAGGCGCTGATTTCCAATGAGAAGATCAAAGCCGTTGGTTTTGTGGGTTCGACAAAAATCGCAAAACTTGTTTATACCAAATCCGCTCTCGCGGGTAAGCGCGCTCTGGCACTCGGCGGAGCGAAAAACCATATCGTTCTTTTACCGGATGCCAATCCTGATTTAGCCGGTCCGGGTATCTCTGACTCGTTCACGGGTTGTGCCGGGCAACGCTGTATGGCCGCTGCTGTCCTTCTCGCGGTCGGCAAGGTTGATCAACATATTGAAAAAATCAAGGCGCGTGCGTCGTCCCTGCAAATGGGAAAGCAGATGGGGGCGATTATCTCCAGAGAGCAAGTAGAGTTTCTTCGCGGTGCCATTGATCGCGCCGTGAGTGCCGGAGCAAGGGTTTTGCTTGATGGCCGCCAAGCCAAGCCGCCTGTGGGATATGAGGGCGGTCATTGGCTTGGGCCGACCATTCTTGATCAAGTACAACCAGGGAGTGAAGCGGCCGAGGTTGAGCTTTTTGGGCCGGTACTGTCTATCGTTCGTTGCCGTGATTTAAGCGAGGCGCTGAAAATCGAAAACTCGGTGCCTTACGGCAACGCCTGCAGCGTTTTTACTTCGAATGGTCCGCTCGCGGATCGCGTGGTGCGCGAGGCATCGAGCGGAATGGTCGGCATTAATGTCGGTGTTCCGGTGCCGCGAGAGCCTTTCTCCTTTGGCGGTGTCAATGCATCAAAGTTCGGTCATGGCGATATCACAGGACATCAGAGTCTTGATTTCTGGTCGAATGTAAAAAAAGTAACCGTGAAATGGGAAGTTCAGACCGGATCCGATTGGATGTCTTAAGTAAATTTCATAGGTAAATTTCATAGGTAAACGTCCTAGGTAAACTAAAAAGCGGTGGTAAAAGTGCATCTCACAAATCGATCTAATCACATTATCTTAGCGACGCACTCGAATCTTCGCTTTAAGGAAACTCTTAACATCAATTGGGGCGCCGCGGGTCCCCTGGCGCGCGGCCCGGTCGTGGGATCGCTCAGTAACACCAGAGCTCGAAACGCGATTGGTACCCATGGCGGAAGCTACACCGTGTATCGTGCACTATCGATTGCCAGCGGCAAGTTTCCATCCAAGCATAAGCCGGATCTCGCCAACACCCATAGCCCAACTCCGATTGGGCCATACCCGCAGTGGACCGATCCAAAGAAAATAGTTTCGCTCGATCCGTGGGGGCTTGATCCACAGATACATTTCGCCGAACTGTTTGCACAGGGATACGATATTCGGCCGACGATCGCCGTGACTCAGGCGCATTTGCAGATTCCGGAGATTGAGAAGGCCGTTATGGCCGGGCGTTTGAAGGCCGATGGCAAGCTGGTTAAAGAGAACAATGACATCAAGGTCACCAAGGTTGCCATTGATCCGGTATGGCATCTTCCCGGGATCGCCGACCGCTTGCATATCGAAGAGGGCGATCTTCGGCGGATTCTCTTTCAAGAAACCGGCGGCATGTATCCGGAGTTCATCACTCGACCCGATATGAAGGTTTGGTTGCCACCGATCGGTAGCTCTACGGCCTACATCTTTGGCAATCCGGCGGATCTAGCGCGCCCGGAAATTGAGCTCACCTGCCGCGTGCATGATGAATGTAATGGTTCTGATGTTTTCGGCTCTGATATCTGCACCTGTCGTCCCTATCTGATGTACGGGATCGAAGATGCCGTACGAACCGCCCAGCGCGGCGGTGTCGG
>SXRI01000191.1 GCA_005793615.1 Bdellovibrionales bacterium | reverse complement strand
CTCAAGAAAATGGCCTACGGATACTCAAATAAGACGTCTTTTTTACGAAAGATCCTGCAACGATGCGGATTTCTCAATCACCAACATATTCGAACTGATGACCTGTTTTACTGTGTCACCCCGTGAAAAGTTGGAGAGGGCCAAGGGCATTTCGGAAAATGACGGTCAGGTGTCAAAAATTTCGACAGTTAAAATTTCGACAGTTATGCTTTCTGGCTGTTTTACGGAACTTAGACGCGAACGCTTCTCGACCTATGACTATGCCCTATTTCTCGCTCTGCGATTAAAGAGCATTTATGCTCTTTAATCCGACAGTGCGCCGACAACTCTCCCAGACAGCACTCCCAGACAGCACTCCCAGACAGCACTCCCAGACAGCTCTCCCAGTCTCCCAGACAAATCTCCCAGACAACTCCACGATACTCCACGAGCGCGCTTAATTTCCGCACCATCTTTTAGGGCTCCTCCCGTCCATATACCTGACGATCGCGAATCTTTTTTCTCAGCTGCGACGAAAAAGACAAATTGTCGAGGAGGCATGTTAGATTCAGCCCCATGCCATCGTCCAAGATGACAATCATTGAAACGGAGTCTCCTTTGAGCCGAGCTTTGCTAAAATCATTTTTGTTATTCGCGGTGTCTGTCGCCTTCTTTGTTGGTTCTGCTTGGGCCGGCGAATCCAGCAAAGTCCTCATCGCCCCGAGTACCAATCAGCTTTTCGCCAGCGACGATGTCATCGCGATTCGCTTGGAAGCACCGTTCAGCGAACTCTTCGCTCGGAAAGCCGGTGGTCTCTTTGAGGCCAAGAAAGTATGGGTTGAGGGAAAGCTTTTTGCAGGAGAGCAAGAAATCGCGGTTCGTTTGCGCATGCGTGGATATTCCTCTTTGGGAATCGTATGTTCGTTCCCGAAATTGATGCTGAAGATCGACAAAGACGCTTCAAAAGGCACAGTGTTTGAAGGCGTCGACAAGGTGGATCTTGGAACGCATTGCCTGGAAGAGAAAGAGGCTAAGGAAAAACAATTCGACGGCCTGCGGTTCCCGCACCGGGAGGCGCTCCTTTATCAATGGGCGAAAATACTCGAGGTTCCAACCTACGCCGCCAGGCCCGCGACAGTGACTTACACGGATTCCAGTCGCACCAGCCCAATACCGAGTGTGACCCGACCGGCCTTCTTTTTGGAGCATCTCAGTTCTCTCAAAAAACGAGCGAACGCTAGCGAGATCCGTCCGGTCAAAGACAGTCTTCACCCCTTCGAGGACCTTACCGCCAAGGATGCGCCCAAGCTCGTTTGGAAGAGCCCGGAGGAAAGCACCACCCTCAATCGAGATCAACTTGCGCGCGTGGCGCTTTTTGAATCGCTCATCGGTAACGGGGATTGGCGTATGAGTTCAACCGAGCTCTGGAACGTGAAAGTTCTCGAACTGCCTTCCGGAGAATGGATCACGATTCCTATGGACTTCAACTTTTCATCGATCACCCTGGGCTATCCGGCGAGCGAGACTAATTGGCTCTATGGTGCCTTTACCTTTTGGCCCGCGGCCAGCAAGGAAACCCGGTTGCGAAGCATTGAAGATTTCGAAGCTAAGAAATCAGCCCTTCTCGAAACAATCGAAGTGTTAAAGAACGAAGATCCCGAGGGTTACCGAATCGCCAAGGAATCCCTGAGTTCGAAGTTCGAGACTTTCGCAAAGCTGAAAGAGTAAGGGCGACCCTCAAGATCCGGTTAGACGCGAAAGAAGTCGCAGCTAAAACAGAACAGGTCCTCAGCTCCCGAGGCGCCTATAGTTTTTCGCATGCTCGCGATGTAATCGAAGGTCATTTGCCGCAAGGTTTTAAGAGCCTCAAGGTCAATGGTGCCGACGGAGGTATAGTGAATATCACGCTCGTTTCCTGCAAACGAGTTTTCGACCGCGCGCGTGCGCCAATGGCTATGATTGATCGCGGAAAAACTCGAATCCTTCGGTAGATGGAACGAGCGCTGATCCATCGACCATCGCTGGCCATGGCTTCGAGCGAGGCCCATCTTCTGTAGTTGGTTTAAGACTTTGCTGACTGTTTCCTCGCTACAATTTAAACGTTGGCAGATCCGCTCCTTAGTCTGATAAGCGTCGGCCGATAGGAGGTAATGGATCGCGGTATAGTGCCAAGTGGAATAGTAGATCGCCGCATCGGCGTCCGGAATAGTCGCGGCCTCGCTAAACCGTTTCGCGAGATTTTCGTGATCATTCCGAAGCCTTTTGAGCTCTGCCTGAAGGTAGTCGCGATGTTCGCGAGTAGCTGCGCGCGCCAGCGAAACCAAATCATAAAAGTAGTCTGTCTCGGCGGCTCCGAGTTGCCAGAAGGTCGCCATCCCCAAAGCATGTTCAAGCGTCAGATGAACCGAACCGTTGAGCACTTGCGAGAGAAAGGACTTCTGGCAACCAGCGGCCTCGGCGAGTCGGGATTTATATCCGTACTGCCCGGCCTCGCGCTTTACTTGAAAGCGCAGAAATAATTTGTAGTCTAAACATTGGAATAGATTCATTAACTCGCAATATAGTTTATTGATACATAAAGATCCATTACTTATTTAATAATAAAATTAAGGCGCCGCACCTGAAACTCAAGTATCACAGCGCAAGTCGGGACTCAGGGTTGCATAGGTGGCATAGCTAATTTCAAATCGTCTATAGCGCATCCATATGGTCCGGCATGGGGAAATGAATGAAAAAGATACTAATCGTTTTGAGTTTAGTTCATGCGTCACTTACTGCCTGGGCTGGGCCCCAGGGAAGTGGCGGCGGCAACGCGGTTGTCTGTCGGGATTCAATGGGCGCGATTGTTTCGGCCGAGTTCCTCGATCTTTACGAGGGCCGCTTGAGATACGGCCTTTCTTACAAATCCGGCGACGATTTGTCTTTGGAAGCAAGGTTGAAGCAGGCAGTGAATAAGCTGCGCTCGGCGCTAACTTCTTCAGCGATCAGCTCGTATTCGACGCTCCCTTATTGGTATTTTGAAGACGCCCCGGCACTCGGGCAGCGCTCGGTACTTTCCTATCTGCAACGTTTCGATGAAATTTTCCGTGTACTCCCTGAAAGTGCGGGGCTGCCACCTCTTGATGATTCGGGCGACGTGATTTTGCCGAAAAAATGCAAAATCGAGCGACTCGCGCTGTTCAAAGACGGCAAGGTCTTAATCGACGGCGAGATTTGGAACCGACTCGACACGACCAAT
>SXRI01000190.1 GCA_005793615.1 Bdellovibrionales bacterium | reverse complement strand
GAGTTTCGAGATCGAAAAAGGCGAGGAATTTGAATGGATAATCGAGAACAAAAACATGTTGCTACTGCAAAGAGTCAAACCCGCGAAGAAGCGGGCTCTAAAAAACGGCTAGAAACTTTCTTGTCGGAGTACTAGTCTTGCAGATATCGAAACCATCTTGCCTGAAGGCACATCTCTCATCCTCCACCTCAAACGAGTCTCCAAACATCTCTTCGGAGCCCATTTCCGTGTGCGCCTTTGGGGGCGGCAAGTGGTCGTACGGGCCTATGATGACAATCTGTTTCGCGCCGTCAACCGCGGGCGCCGCCATCTCTTAAGACAAATCGATGATGCTCGACTCCTCCATCGCGACGAAGTGCGACACCGGCGAATGCGTTAACGAAGCTTTGACCGCTATTACGGAGCTGGTGTTGCATGATTGCTTGGCGCCAGTTATCGTAAAGCAACGTGACATCCATAATCGAACCTAAACTTCATAAGGCGACGGACTTACTCCTCAAGGGCGAGGTCGTCGCTATACCGACTGAAACAGTTTATGGTTTAGCCGCAAGTATTGAATCAAATGAAGGATTAAAAAAGATTTTCGCACTCAAAGAGCGACCTTTTTTCGACCCGCTCATCGTGCACGTTGCCAACTTCAAACAAGCCGCCACTCTGACAACTGATTGGCTACCGCTGGCGGATTATCTCGCACGAGTGTTTTGGCCCGGCCCGTTCACGATCGTACTACCGAAAGCCAGCCACGTGGACCCCTTGATCACCTCCGGACTCGACACGGTCGCGATTCGTTATCCGGCGCACCCGCTTGCGCAAGAACTCATCCATCTGGTTGGTCCACTGGCAGCGCCGAGCGCCAACAAGTTCGGCCATACGAGCCCGACCCAACCCAAACATGTGCAAAGTGAGTTTCCCGGAGCGAACCTTTTGATAGTTGATGGCGGCACTTGTGAGGTCGGCGTTGAATCAACCGTGGTTTCGATTGACGCCGAACATGTTCGCATACTCAGGCCTGGAGCCGTGACCGAGGAGATGATTCAAGCCGCACTTCGCAAGTGGTCACACCCGGTGGCGGTGAGCCGCGGTTCAAGCCAGGCTTCACCGGGCTCACTTAAACATCACTACATGCCAAAAATCCCATTGGTGATTGTCGAGCCGCAGAAGACTGCGAGTCTAGCCGCCGAGCTTCGCCTACGCATTCAAAACGAAACCGGCAAGCCTGCCCAGAATGCCGTTGAACTCAAACTCAACGACGATCCGGCGATCGCCGCCCGGGAACTCTACAGCGAAATGCGCAAGATCAGCGAAAGTGGTGCGGACTGTATTTATGTCGTCAATCGCTCTGATCGCCAAGGTATGTGGTCAGCGATTTGGGATCGACTCTCGCGCGCCGCAACCCTTGATTTAACAGACGCGCATTCAAAGAGTCCTCAGTAGAGGGCGCCTAAGACAAGTCGCGGATCGGGATAAATCTCAAGCGCACTCGCGAGATCACTCACACTCACGGCACCAGGCAGATCACAACGATCAGGCCTCCGCCAAGAAAGCTGAAAGTGCAGGTGCGGATTCCAACCGCCATTTTCCAAGTGATCGCCAATCCAGGCAATCACCTCACCACGCGCGAAACTCTCGCCAATTGAACGAGCCCTAACTGATTCATGACTTAAATGTCCATGCAGTGCCCAGATCAACCGATCTTCAAGTAGGTGCTCGGTAATGATCGTACCGCCGTAATCACCGGCGGCAGCATTGATTCCCGTGAGCAACACCCGCCCGTTATAAAAGGCATGCACTGGGGTACCAACTGGAGCCGCGATATCAATGCCGACATGAATCTCGCGTGGCGCTCCGCTGCCAGTGAAAATTTCGGTGGAGTACATTCCAGGTCGGCGTTCATTATAGCGCCCGATACCATAGGCGGATGAGCGATAGCGGTCAGGATCATAGCCGCTAGAAAAATCATAAATCTCAAACTCCGGCGGCAAATGAATGACAGGTGAGAATTCAAAACTCGTAAAATCAAACGCCATGACCGTCTTCATACGATCTTGTCGGGAAATTGTCAAAATCAGCCCTAGGTCTAGTTAAACGTTTATTTAATTTATTCAAAACTTCATTTGATTTCGTCATTAGCTCTCCCCAAACTCGTGGATGGAGAGGAGTCCTTTAAGATGGGTTCGACAAAGCACCTCACAGCAAGATCTCAGGCAGCGAAGAACCTAAAGGGAAAATTCATTCTGGCCCGCCCTAAGAGTCACGAACCTTCCACCACTGACGCCCGCACCGCCTTGTTGCGAGAAGCAAAACGGGTGTTCGCAGCCAAAGGATTCAAGGGCGCGACCGTCAAGGACCTCGCCACTGCCGCCGGTGTTAACATCAGCCTCGTCAGCTACCATTTTGGTGGCAAAGACGGCTTGTATCGTACCTGCTTAGAATCGTTTGGCGCCGAGCGAGTTGAGTCCACCGAGCGTATTCTACGACAGCCAAACTCACTGGAAGAATTTTGTCTACGCTTGAAGCTATTTGCCGAAGACTTCTTTGAGATCAATCTCCGCGATCCCGATACCTGTAAGATGATCTACCGAAGTCTCGACAATCTCGATGCCGTTACCGCCGAGCTTTTCGAGAGTGTTTTCATGCGCGTCTTCAATGCGCTCCATTTCTTTCTCGATTCCGCGCAGAAATCAGGATTCATTAAACGCGATCTCGACACCGAAATCAGCGCAATCTGATGTTCGGAAGTCTCATGCATCTGGTGCGCTCACAGGAGTTGGCCGAGCGACTCGGACGGCGCACGATTGATAAATCTACGTTTCGAATCACTGTCGTCGATCATTGGGTTGATAACTACACTAAAGGTATTATCCGGAGCCATGTGAAATGAACCCTGCTACTTTTCTCTGCCGCCTCTTCACGCTTGTCATGATCACTACCGCAGCCACTACCACCGCGCCAACGGCGGCCAATGCTGCGCCTCTCGCGCTCGAGGATTACCTTGAACAAGTGAGCTCAAAACATCTTGGGCTTCGCGCGGCGGCCCAGATAGCTCACGGCGCCAAACTTTACTCCGGCGAAGCGTCGACCATCTATGCGCCCACTCTGATCGGCGGAGTTAACGCGGTCTCCGAGGGACGCTCCAACCCACTCGCTCCCGACCAGCATTTTGCGATGCAAACCTACTCACTCGGCGTCAGCCAAGCCAGTAAAGTGGGCATTAATGGCAAGATGACCTATAACTACCTCTCGGTCCCCGGTTCCTTCGACTACAACACCGGCTATTATCAACTGGATGTCTCGGCCTCACTGATGCGCAATCTCTTCGGCTCGGAGATTCGAAATCAAACAAATTTAATTGAATCTGGCGCCCTCGCTAAAACCTTCGCGCAGAGCTTTGCAAGCAAATCAATGCTCCTTGAGGCGGAAGTCAATTATTGGCGGCTCGCACTCGCACGAGAGATGGTGTCTATGCAGAAAGAGGCCCTCGCAAGAGCCCAAAAAATATTCGACTGGACTACTCGGCGCGTCCGTCTACAACTTGTTGATCGCTCCGAAACACTGCAAGCTACAACCAATCTCCAGGCACGTCGTTTGGATTTACGCACGAGTGAAGACGAAGAACGTTCAGCCCGGCTAGCCTTTAACAGCTCTCGCGGAAGCCTTGGCGATCAGGTCGGAGAGAGTCTGGCTGTATTGAATCCCGATCTCATCGCGCGCATGAGCGCACCGGCACGAACCACGCAGCGAGATGACGTACGTGCCGCCGAATACCAAGCACGAGCCTCGGCGGCGAGCGCTGAACTCGGACGGGAGAAAAACAAAGCCACGCTGGAGCTTTACGGTTCTGCCTTGTTAACGGATCCAACTGCACCCACAGGAGCCCTGGCACTGCTGATGCCGATCTCGGCCCGGCCGCAGTCGGTTGTCGGCGTTAAGTTTTCTGCACCCCTCAACCTCGGAACACTCTCCGATGCTCGCCAGGGTTACGCTGCCGAAGCACGAGCTGCCGACTGGCAATATCAGCGCAAAGTCTTCGAAGAGGAGCGCGATTGGCAGGATCTCGCGGCTCGCTTTCGCGACGTCAAAGAACGCTTTCGCCTGGTGACCGAGCTAGAGAAAACTCAGAAAGAAAAACTCGATTTTGAGCGCGAACGCCACGCCCGCGGTAGATCGACTCTCCAGCAGGTCTTGTTTTTCGAAAACGATTATGAAAACGCGCAACTCGGTCGCCTTAAAACCCTGGCCGAACTCCTGACTTTGAATGCACAAATGAAGCTATACGGAGTTTCCTATGAATCTCGCTGATCTCTCCATTCGCCGGCCGATATTCATGACCTGCGTTGTTCTCTTGAGCTTGATCGCCGGGCTCATGTCGATGTCGAGACTCGGTGTCGATCTCTTTCCTGACGTCACCTTTCCTGTCGTTGTCGTCACCACCGCCTACCCAGGTGCGGGGCCAAAGGAAGTCGAAACTCTTGTGTCCAAACCGCTCGAGGACGAGCTCTCGACCCTATCGGGTATCAAGCGCCTTTCGTCCACCAACCAAGAGGGCGTGTCGATTGTCGTCGCGGAATTCTCGCTTGAAACCGACGTGAAGTTCGCTGAGCAACAGATTCGAGATCGCGTCGGCGCCACCAAAATGAAACTTCCAAGCGATATCAAGGAACCCACGATTCGGCGTATCGATCCGTCGGATATGCCGGTGCTCATTCTTGCGGTAAAGGCGGATCTGCCTCCGGCGGAACTCTTCGACTTGGCCAACGAACGCATCAAACCTCGCCTCGAACAAGTGAACCGCGTTGGTCTCGTCAACATTCTCGGCGGCCGTAAACGCGAGATCCAGGTACAACTCGATCGTTTTAAACTCAAACGTCACGAAATCTCGGCAAGCCAAGTCGCCGCGCGCTTGGCCGGTGCTGGCGAAGATATTCCGGCCGGCAAAAAGTCCGAAGGCCAGACGGAAACCGTTTTTCGAACCGTGGGCCAGTTCCAATCGATCAATGACCTCCGCTCGCTGATTCTGACCTTCTTTGGCGGCGACGTTCCGGTACGTATTTCTGATGTCGGGCGCATCGAAGACACACTCGAAGACGAAACTTCACGTGCCTATATCAACGGCAATAATTCACTTTTCCTCTATGCCTTTCGCCAATCAGGATCGAACACCATCGCGGTCGTTCACGGACTCCTTGAACGGGTTAAACAAATCAACACGCAAATCAAAGACTTGCCGGGAAAACCTGAAGTCAGCGTTGTCCGCGATGGCTCGGTCTGGATTCAAGCCAATGTCGATGACGTCAAGGAATCAATTCTCATTGGCGTCGGCCTTGCGGTCTTCGTTGTTTTTCTCTTCCTCGGCAACGGCCGCTCAACGATCATCACCGGACTGGCGCTGCCGAATAGTCTTATCGGCGCCTTCATCCTTATGGCGATGGCCGGATTCACTATCAACATCATGACCCTTTTGGCGCTGTCACTATCAGTGGGACTCTTAATCGATGACGCGATCGTGGTGCGCGAAAATATTTTCCGTCATATCGAACTGGGAGAAAAGCCCATTCAGGCCGCGAGAAATGGAACCGCGGAGGTTCGGCTCGCAGTGATCGCAACCACACTCACTGTCATCGCAGTCTTTGGTCCGCTTGGATTTCTTAAGGGAGTGGTCGGGCAGTTCTTTAAGCAGTTTGGGTTGACGATTTGCTTTGCCATGGCGATCTCGCTCTTTGATGCCCTGACGATCGCACCGATGCTTTCGGCCTATTTTGCCGGCACCACCCACAAATCACCTCGCAGTAAAAACCCGTTCATCGGGTTACTCCAGGCACTCAATGACAACACCATTGGCGTTGTTCTGCGCTGGTTCTCACGTTTTCAGGATTGGCTTGAAGTTATCTATGAGCGTTTTCTCACCGCGGTCTTGAAGCGTTGGTGGGGCCCGCTGGCTCTCGGGTTTTCCAGCCTCGTGATCTTTCTACTTTGCATGTCGGCCGGCAGATATGTGCCCAATACCTTTTTGCCGCAACAGGATGCCGGCGAATTTTCACTCGCTATCGATATGCCACCAGGCACCAATCTCCAGGGCATGAGCGAAAACGCGCTTTTGGTCGATAAACTCATCCGCTCTAACCGTGAAGTCGAAGTCTCGGCATTGACCGTCGGCAAACGCGATGGTGATCCGAACCACGCCGAATTTTACGTACGCCTCATCGCCCGCAAAAATCGCGATGTCAACACCAGCCAATTCAAAGAACGCTTACGCGAGCAACTCAAACCCTTCGCCGCACTCAATCCGAAGGTGAAGGATTTCGACGCCGTTGGCGGCGGGATGCGACCCTTCACTCTAAAAATCAGCGGCGACGACCAGGAGGCACTTGAAAAAACAGGGCTTGCCGTTTTGGCGCGCTTACAAAAGGTCAAAGGCTTGAAAGACGTCGATGTGAGCTTCCGACCGGGAAAGCCCGAGTTTCAGGTTATCCCCGATAAAGCACGCACGCAGATGTTAGGTGTCTCGATCCCGGCCATGGGACTCGATCTACGCACCCAGATCGAAGGCATGGTGGCCGCGAAGTTTCGCGAAAAAGGCATTGAGTACGATGTTCGCGTTCGCCTCGAAGAAGCGCAAAGAAATCTTAGATCCAATTTCCCGACGACATGGGTCCCGAACGTCAACAATTCACTTGTTCGTCTTAACGACGTCTCAACACCGCTTTCGACCGAGGGTCCGTCAAAGATCTCGCGCCAAGACCGTCGACGACTGGTACAAATCGAGGCCGACATCGCCCCTGGAGCTGGACTCGGGGATTTGATGAACGAAGTCGCTGCGATTCTTATCCGTGATCTAAAACTTCCGCCCACCAGTGGCTCCGCTAGTATCGCGCCACAATCTTTCGAACTCGCCCGGGCTGAGAAAAATCTGAACACAGACATGAGTTTTGATTTCATCGGTCAAGCCGAAAACTTTAAGGAACTGCAGGAATCCATCGTCTTCGCCATGGGCGCAGGCGTTTTATTCATACTTCTTGTACTCGCATCCTTGTACGAGTCATTCATCACGCCGTTTACCATCATGCTGGCGCTGCCACTCGCCGTCTGCGGCAGCATTGTGGGCCTTGCGGCAGCAGGCGAATCCCTGAACATTTTCTCGATGATCGGCATCGTCATGTTGTTAGGAGTAGCCACCAAGAACTCGATCCTCTTGGTCGATTACGCTCACCAACAGGTCGCAAAAGGTGTGGATCGCAAGACGGCCATTATTCGTGCCGGCAAAATCCGTTTGCGTCCGATCCTCATGACCACCATGGCGCTCATCGCCGGCACCATCCCGATCGCGATTGGACTAAATGAAGCCTCAAAGCAGCGCACCTCGATGGGCGTGGCCATTGTCGGCGGCCTCGTCAGTTCAACCATTCTCACGCTACTAGTGGTGCCGGCAGCTTATGCGTATATCGACAGCTTCCGCGAATGGATTGCGGGCGTGCTTCAGCGTCTGTTCATGAGCGCTGATGCGATTGCGGAAATCAATGAAGAACTGAAGGTCGATATCGATTCAGTTTGAGCGGGATTTGCCCTCGGAGGTCGGAGCCTTGGCAACGACCTTCCAGTTCTCCCTACCCTTAGAGGAAGGCAATTGATGACGAGTTTGTTTGCTGACCTTGAGTGGCGGTAGTGTTTTTACCGTCCTCGCGAGACGCGCCATCTTGGCGGCTTGTGCCGCTGGCAAACGATTGGCACGATCTGCAATCTTGACTCGCTTTGAAGTCTTGATTTTTGCGGTGTCACCTTTCGGGGTCGCTTTAGGTGGCGCTATTTTTTCCGGCTTTGGACTGGGCGCAGCTTCCCTTCCCTGTTTCAATATCGCCGCCGGATCCAACGAACGCTGAAGATCCGCATTGGAAATCTGTTGAGTTCTGGGCGGCGCCGAGGGTTCTGAAAAAAATGTGCTCAAAACAAAAATGGTGAAAAACTGTAAACCCGTAAAAACAAGTAAGCCGATATTGATCTTGCGCCGCATTTCAGGACTTATCTGCCTTAAGAACTCCACCGCCACCCCCGTTATTTTCTCAGCTCTGCCGCCTGCGTTCCTCAATTAGCTACGCTTTGACTCTTTCTTGGAATCACTTGAAGCGCGCTTTTTCATGTGCTCGTCATGATCTTTGCTGTTTTTGCATCCGTCGCCATCACGATGTTCTTTAGCTGATTCGTGCCGAGCGGAATGATTTTCGTCGTCATGATCGTTGTTATGGCCAACATGGTGCTCGTCCCCTTTGCTATCATGATGCTTCTCTTTCTTTTCTCTCTCTTCGAGCTTGGACTTACATTGAGCGACTGCGGGCTGGCCGCACGGTCCGAGATAATCACCGTGTTTGGTATGGCCATTGAGTGCACCCTGGATATCAACTGTCAGGGTCTTTCCTTTATGACAAATAATCACCGCGACATGGCCATGCTTCTTCTCACTCTCGGAACTCTTGTTTTTGCTGCACTTATGTCCTTTGCCCGAGTCATTCTTGTCGACGGTTTGATGTTCGTGGCCTTTATGTTCATCATGATCGTCGTCGCCATCGGCGTGATCATCATCGTGATCATCGTCATCGCTCCTACGCGACATAGTGCGATCGCGTTTATTGTGATCGATCTTGCTGATATCCATGCAAACATCGACCTCGGAATCAGGAAGTGCCGTGACTTCAGTCTCGACGGGATCAGCAACCGGCGTCGGCGGAACAACAACTGCGACGTCAGGCTTTTTACTGGGCTCTGTCGCTGGATCCTGCGCCTTTTCGGTAGACTCTGTTTGGTCAACTGCGGGTGGTGGATTTTCAGCCACTAACTCTTTTCCCGGCTCGCTCGGTTGTGACACCGGCTCTTCAACTTTTTGCTGAGACTGTTCCTGTGGCGGCTGCTCCACAATGAACACAGGTGGAACGAGTGCTGACGCTTCAGGAGCTTGCGGAACTTCCGTCACAACAACTGGTATTGTTGGCAGTGCCACCGGAGGGGCGCTGATTTGTACGGGCGGCTCACTAAAACCGACGGCGGCAACAGCCGCTTCGGTACCACCGAACTCCTGAACAGTCCCGCTGGACTCAGGTGCCGAGCTCGCGACGCCAAATGGCTCAACAGACGGTTCAATGAGTCCAGGAACTTCAGGAGTCACATAAGTCACCTGCAGAGGCTGAGCTGTTGGCTCTGTATAGCCTGCTGCGGAATCTACGGCAGCCGTATTTTCTACGCCAGCAATACTTGTGGGCATTCCGGGTTCATTGGCTGCCGAGAACTGCGCCGGCGCGCAGTTCTGTCCCATTCCGAGACAGAGTAACACCGAACTGGCGATGACTGCCTTTTGGTAGGTAGCCTTTTGTGAAACAAGATTTACGAGTAATGCTCGATTATTGAGAAGTACGGCTTTAATTGTCTTCATTTTACGTTCTCCCTGTAACCCAATTAGCGTCCCATGCTACTTGTTCCAATATCCATGCCTGTCATAAACGAACCTTGCTGTTCTAAAGATCGATAGCTGCACAAGATCTTTTCACCTGTTCACACTTTGATAATGGTCGGGGCACCCTCTCCAACTTTTCACGGGGTGACACAGTAAAACAGGTCATCAGTTCGAATATGTTGGTGATTGAGAAATCCGCATCGTTGCAGGATCTTTCGTAAAAAAGACGTCTTATTTGAGTATCCGTAGGCCATTTTCTTG
>SXRI01000189.1 GCA_005793615.1 Bdellovibrionales bacterium | reverse complement strand
GGAACAAACGAGCCAATAAGGAGAAGATCACCATCAACTGGACCTTCACCAAAAAGAAAGCGCGGAAAAAATTTAGATACCAACCGGCGAAGAAGTCTCGGTGAGACCGGCTAGAAATTTATCTGTCAAAGTACTAGGTGAAACTGTGTACCGATTGTCTAGAGCAACCTATTGAAGTGAAATCGAATCGATGTAACGAGGTAATTCTATGAACACGGCTGCTGGGCTAACGACAAAACAAACTACGCAACTCCTATGTATTGCGGTGACCGGTCTTCTTTGCGCCGGTCGAGTTGACGCTAAGACCGTATGTACGGGTGATGTTAGTGCTCATCAAATCGCATTGGATCTCGGTCTGTCCGTGGGCAAAGCTTGCGTCACTGATGAAAAACAAATTCTCGAAATGAGTGTGACGGTCGCAGGTAACTCTATGGTTCTCAACGGTGTCACCAAGAAGCGTATTGTGGGAGACGAAGTTATCTACACCAATATCCGCGAAGCTGACGACAAGACCAAGCGAACTACCGTGCGAATGAAATCCAAAGACAGCATTCGCTCTGAAGGAGCCATGGCGGATCATTTTGTTGGCAGCCTTGAGATCGCGGAGTTGTCAGCGGAGTTGTCAGCGGAGTTGTCAGCGGAGTCTTCGAAATTTCAGGTTACTCGGCGTTTAGAGGGGTTGCATTTTTACACAGGCTCGCCGAACCACGAAATCCACTGGGGATACCATGCCAATGTCGGCCCGGAAAACTGGGGAAAGCTCAAACCCGAATGGGAAGCCTGTTTGACAGGTATCAAGCAGTCGCCGGTGAGACTCTCCTTAGATGAAGCAACCAAAGTTCCGAGCGAAACACTACAGTTTGACTACCAAAACGTGTCGGCTTCTTTGGTTAATAACGGACACGCGTTGCAAGTCAACGTGGCTGAAGGATCGTCGTTCTCGATCGGCGGCAAACGCTACAAGTTGTTGCAGTTTCATGCGCACACGCCGAGTGAACATATCGTCGATGGCAAACAATTTCCAATGGAGATCCATCTAGTTCATCAGGCAGATGACAAATCCTTTGCTGTCGTTGGTGTTCTGGTAGAGACTCCGGCTGGCGCACCTGCGGATGTGGGTCTCGCGGCGGCATTAAAAGAGTTTCCGACACAGATCAACGATCCAAGGGAATTTTCACGCAAGGTTAATCCCGAGCGCTGGATGCCGGCGGCCGACAAGCGCGGTTATTTTAACTACCCGGGATCGTTAACCACGCCTCCGTGCACAGAAGGCGTCACCTGGTACGTCATGCGCGAGCCGATCAAGGTTTCCCAAGAGCAAGTCGATCACGTGAAACAATTGATCGGCGGCGAGAACGCAAGGGCTCTTCCTGGCGGAGTACTTTTGCCGATCGAAGGGCGCGTGATCCGTTATAGTCCCAAGTGATTTTTCGCTGAGCAAAAAATCCGTGATAGTCAGTTGAAGACCATGCGACTGGTCTTAATGATATGCGGAGTAAGTGCATCGACTAAAATTCGCACGCGGTCGACACGTGTAGAGGCCTGGTTGAAGCGGTCGGCATAGATCGCATAGGCGACAATGAGCTGCTGATCATGGGGCAAGTAAACGAGTTCCGGTTTGATTTCGGCGATGGGCTTTACTTGCTGATTAATGGATTCGTTTTGCGATGCGAACTTATCGGTGCCGTGAACTTCGACCCACGAAAGCGCTTGTTCCAGCGGGATCAAAACTCCACTTGGTCGCTTGACGCTGTCTGAGACCAAATCGCTTTGCACTCGAACCAGGGCTCCATTCTCGAAGACCAGCGCCAAGGAAGCGCCGAGAACACGGCGGCCATCGACATATTGTTCAAAAACCACTTTGCTCCGCTCGCTGTCGACGATTTTATCAAAACGCAGCCCCTCGGGCGCGACACCAAAGAGACCTAGCGAGTGTGTCTGCAGAAACTTCTGCGCAATATCCACTAAACCGGCCGAGCCATCATTCACGGGTACTTCAAAGCGGCCCGATTCGAGTGTGCGGAGGCGTCCCGATTGAGCATCGAACACCGGCTTCCATTTTTGTTGAGACTCGTCTTGCAGTCGAGCGATGGCCTGATCCCGCTGATCGGTATTCTGCACCGAACCTGGAGATCTCGGACTACCAGGCGGAGGCGCCTGTTGCGAGGGCGGATTGACCTCTCCTGAGTCCTTACCGGAATCAGTTTCGGTCGCAGCATCGGAATCTGTTTTCTTCGTGAATTTATAAGATCTATTCTCAAACCAGCGCGGCAACACAAAATAGGCGAGGACGATGCCGATCGCGATTGCGAGAAGGATTCTTTTCCTACGGCTTTTATTCACGGCCACACCGTTTCTTCGGCATTGCCCGGACAAAGCGCCTTCAGCGGCGCCTCAGAGCCAACGGTGATTGAAACGGGTATGGTTTTAGTTACGGGGGTGGTGTCGATCGAGTTAAAAGCGGTGAGACTAAGATTAAAGGTATAGGTGCCAGCGGTGTTACCAGTGACAAAGAAGCCGCCGAGGTAGGTGTTCAAGCGATGAGTGGTGGTATCGACTGCGGCAGGAATCAATGATTCCACGAATCGGCGAGAAGCATTGAAGCGTAAATAGGTGGCCTCGTCACTGCCGGCAAGAATGGTGACTCCGGGTGAGGTGGGTGCTTCAGTGAGCTGTGCTTGGACCGAGCCGAGCGAGGTTGTCGCTGAGTTGGCAAGGTTGACGATGACCAATGCGGTTTCGCCGACGTCAAGTTTGCCGTTACAGTTGCCTTGCTGGGTGAAGGTTTTTGGATCGAAGAAATGATTGTCGACAATGAGCACGCCGTTGGTGGCCGGTAGAGTCAGCGACGTGAGGCTGTCTTTGCGGTAGAGGCCTCGGTCCGTGAAAGCACTCTGCACCAGATTCGAATCAATACCGGCGGCGGTACTTTCTTGAATCGCATAGCGCACCACTTCGGCGAAGGTATCACCGGCCTGAAGGTCACTCAAAATGCGGCTTGCCAACTTACGAAGTTTTGATGCGGGAACAGCTTGGTTTTTATGGAGTTCATGGAAGACCGTACTGATACCGATACTATCGTCGTGCCACATTCCATAGAGAAACTCTGGATACGACGGAGTCGTTGTGAGATCTC
>SXRI01000188.1 GCA_005793615.1 Bdellovibrionales bacterium | reverse complement strand
TGTTCCAAAAGAATGGCCGGTTAATTTCAAAGTTAAAGTTAACCAATCGCTGTCCGATAACTAAGCGCGGCGGTCAAAGTCGCATTGTAATTAACCGGTCAAAATCGCTGTGTATCTACATAAATTTTTGACAGTGATTTCGCTATTTCTAGAATTTGTGGAGGTTCGGGCAAATGGTCAAAGTCCGGTCCTGGCCTCCGGTCGCAGCTCTCTCTTGGATTGCTGAAATTCCAGCACGTACGCCGTTCAGTTTGGGTGGTCAAGGTGGGTGGAGATGGAGCGATTTTTCAGGAGTGCCAACGCAATTTTGGCGTGTCGCGCTGATTTTGAGAAAATCGAACTTGTTTACACAAAAGATTTGACAGCTGCTCATGAGTGTCTTGTTGGCGAGTGGAATCCCTTCTCTAAGGCTCCCTTTTAACGCTCATCGTGCCTTCTGGGTAAGAGCAACACCGAATTTGCATTTGTTCGGGGCAGTGTCCAATCTGCGATCTAAACAACCCGAACCTCGTGCTTCAAAAAACCTGAGGTATAGTCCTCAGCAATGACAAAGAAACAAATTCAAGACTGGCATGAAGAAGGTGTTCAACTCGCAAGTGCTTATCTCAAATGCGAGGCTCGCATGGTGGAGCTTTTGAGTTTGATCGCTCACGCCAATGGCTATCTCCATTTTCAATGCCCCAGCCTTCGCCAATACGCCATCAATAAATGGGGCCTGCCCGAGTTCACCGCAGCCGATATGGTAACCGTGGCGCGAAAGTCGCTTGAAATCCCTGAACTCCTCTCAACTCTTCAGCGCGGTCAGACATCGCTTAGCAAACTTCGGCGCATTTGTTCAGTAATTACTCCTGCGGAAAAAACCGAATGGCTTGATCTTGCTGAGAGAGGTACCAATCGTGAAATCGAAAGGGCGGTTGCAGCTGCCCGGCCGCAGCCTGTCGATGAGAGTCTCAACTTTAAAGACGAAGATCTTTCCGAACTTCGCGTTGGCCTTAACGAGGAAACCAGGAAAAACCTGGAACGCATTCGTGATCTTCTGTCGCAGCAAAGGGGTCGGGCTGTCACCCTTTCTGAATGCCTCGAACAAATGACCGAGATCGTTTTAGAGAAGATTGATCCGATCAAAAAGGCCGAACGCGCGATAAAACGAAGTACTGCGAAGCGCGAAAAACTTGGCACGTGCCAAATCAGGAAGTTCACTCGCGCTCGCCGCAAGCTCCCGGCTAGAGTTGAACATGCTGTGAATCTACGTGACCAGGGACAATGCGCACACGTTGATCTCCAGGGACAGCGCTGCCCGAATCGCCGGTGGCTGCAGCGACATCATCTTAAACCTGTATCAATGGGCGGCGATAATAGCGCTACGAACTTGAGAAGTCTTTGCTCGGGCCATCATCTCCTAGTGCATTTTCAAGAAAAGGAGAATCTATCTTGAGCCGGCGAGCGAACTCAAACAACTCGCGCACCGCTCGGAC
The DNA here is from genome assembly GCA_005793615.1 of Bdellovibrionales bacterium. Classification (GTDB taxonomy): domain Bacteria; phylum Bdellovibrionota; class Bdellovibrionia; order Bdellovibrionales; family JAMPXM01; genus SXRI01. Next base: position 2,963 of record SXRI01000188.1, on the reverse strand, counting down.
TTCATCCATGACCACCCTTAAGGATCTAGGTGCGAAGACCGACCTCGGGCCGCTCCTGCAGAGGCATCGCCCGAAGCACGGGACTAGATCTCCACAAAATCTCCACGATTTTTAGAAAGATCCCAGTGATTTTTATGGTGGCCAGCGACCTGTGCGTTTCTCGAACACGAGCTTAGTGCGCTGTGATATGCAAAAACTCTTTGGCATTTGTAGCATCCAGACATGGAAAAACAGCTTTTCCCTTCGATCTTCGCTTCTGGCTTCCGAAAACGCCAGGCATCGGGGCAACTGCGGCCGGATATCGTGTGGTTTGGCGAGATGCCTTATCATATGGAAACAATTTACGAGACGCTTGCGGCTTGCGAGATATTTCTCGCTATCGGCACATCAGGACGCGTGTATCCGGCAGCGGGATTTGTACGCGAGGCGTGCAACGCGAAGCGGATTGAGATTAATCTCAGCGAAAGCGAAATCTCCGAGGCTTTCCATGAACATCGCATGGGCGCTGCCGGAGCTGAGCTGCCGAAGCTAGTCGATGAACTCTTGGTCTGAGCAATAGGCTTCACTGGTTAGTCGATCCAGATAATCTCACGCATACCTGCTTTGACCTCATTTTGCGGAAGCCACAGGTCGCCATACACGCACCTCTTTTGTAGAGCCTTCACGTATGTTTTGCAGGAGGTTCCCCATGAGTTACGAATGCGATACTCGCAGGTTGAGCCCCGTTTACGCTGTCCGATGATCATCATGGCGTGGAGCCCTTTATCTTTGCCTGGACATTTTTCGTGATGGAGAACGCAGGTGTCGATCGTCAACTCAGTGGCCCGCCCTTGCCGCAAGTTTTTACTAACCTGCTCCATCGCCTCACGGATTTCTGTTTCGCCGCTCACAGTAAGAAAGTGAGGAGTGAATCTTGGCGCCGGGATCCGCGGATGACAGAGTCGATCGATTTTGGCATCCACCGCTTTCACGGCATCACCGCGCCATTTCCCCTCATAGAACGCCGACATTGAACCAGATGAGGCTCTTTCGATCAGGTTAGATTTTCGCGCCCCCTTTGTCTTCGGCCACTGAATTTCTCGCTCCTCACCGGGGCCCTCGATCTCTTGCAGCCGTTTCAGCAAGAAGTCGTCAGAATCGCGAAAAACCTGCGATTGCATCGAGTGGAGTTGACTCTCAAGACAAGCGCCACGACGCTCGTTGTAGAATGCAATCGCGTTCAAAGTGGAGCCGCCGCTTCGTCTGGAGAAAGGAACTCCCGTGTACTTCGCCTGTTCAATCCTGTTGGGCTCGAGCTGCAAGGAATGTGTGCTGTAATATCCATCCAAATGTGCGTAGTGATTACTCAGAACATCGAGCACCGAAATCGGATCGTTAGCCTTCAGACCGAGCTTTTGACTCATCAGGCTCGAGGCTACAAAAGCGAAACAGTACGGCGACTGTCCCTGATTCATCGTCGCCGTAACTTTCCGTGGCGAAGCCACGGACACGGATAAATCGACGTCATCACAATCAGCGAGAACTACTCCTGAAAAAAGAATGCTAACAAAAAATATCGCAGTCCGCATGGTAGCTTCCGATCTTCACGCAGCCACATTAAATTATGCTGCTCATTCCAAGATTAGAAGCCTGCAGAATTCACACCAAACCGCTGGCCCCAAAGGCCTGAAATCCAGGTGCTTTCCAGTCCCGACCGTGCGCGTCAGCTATTTCTTGTTATTCAGGTGACTAAGAGTTTTCCATATTTTTGACAGCGCCTTTTGATAGTGCATCAGCTGATGCTTAGCGAGGCATTTGAATTGTGAACTCGTGTTCCCCTACTTCACTATCGGCAGCAATCACGGTTTTTCCGCCTGAGAGGTCGGTCAGATCCTGAAAGCTCAGCACGACTGAGTGGGAATGAAAGCTCACTGTCGTTGTTTGCAATCGAAGCCCTTCCGCAGGAGGCGCCTGAATAGCCGCGAGTGGAATCTGCAACTCATGGCAATGTTCAAACAAGAGACATCCAACCGAAGTCGCTACCAGATTTCCGTCACGTAGGAAACAAGGTTTACGCGGTTTATCCGCACCACAACCTGAGGCGGCTAGACTGCGACGGGGTGTGAACACCGCCCCTGCTGCAATGACCGCGGTGAGTGAACCAAGAAAATGGCGGCGGTTTAAAACGAATTCTGGTTGACGTGTCACTAGTAGGTTCCCCCAATTTGGTATTGATAAAATCGCGGTTCGCGATGTGTCTGAAGATAAGAAAACCGCTTTCGCTTAGTCATCCGCATAAACAAAAGAACCGAAAGCAGGCACCTTTCCAGTAGGCGCAGGTTCATTCAATATACCAAGTTGGATGATTCAAGCACTCACACCCGAGGAGCCTGGCCTCGTCGCTGAAAAGCAAAAACGCCATCGGGTTACCGATGGCGTTATGATCGCCGCGCATGAAGCCGGCGAAGGGATGTTCGGAAAGAGGTTTACTCTTTCTTCTTCTCTGCCTTTTCTTTTTTCGCCGGTGCGCCAGGAGCCGCCGGTGCTTTCGGAGCTTCTTTTACATCAAGTAGTTCAACTTCGAAGAGTAGAACCGAGTTAGCAGGAATTCCAGGGCGACCTTGAGCGCCGTAAGCGAGTTTCGCCGGAATTGCCAACTTGTAAACGCCGCCGACTTTCATCAGCTTCAAAGCCTCAGTCCAGCCGGGGATCACACCGCGAACTGGGAACTCAGCCGGCTCGTTACGATCTTTCGAGCTGTCGAACTTCTCACCATTGGTGAGAGTACCGGTGTAATGAACCTTTACGATGTTGTCGTCGGTCGGAGTCGCGCCAGTACCTTCTTTTTCTACCTTGTATTGAACGCCGCTCTCAGTCGCCTTCCAGCCAGCGTTGGCCTTGTTCTTAGCCAGCCACTCGTCGCCGTCTTTAAGATTTTTTTCGCCGGCCTCTTGAGCCTTCTTCATCATAGTCTCCTTGCGGCT
>SXRI01000187.1 GCA_005793615.1 Bdellovibrionales bacterium | reverse complement strand
TCGTTTGATGTCGCAAGCTTCTTACCCTTGAGACTTCGTCCCATGTAAGCAGAAACATTCACCCACAAATAAAATGCACCTTCAGGAATCGCGACACGAATACCATCGATCTTATGCAGTTCATTGATCAGGTAATCACGGCGATCCTTGAGTTTAGCGACAGTTGCCGCCACCTGAGGCTCGGAATTTCGAATCGCCTCCACTGCCGCATGTTGTGAGACCGCCGTTGCACAGCTAACACTTTGGCTTTGGTAGCTCGACATCGCGTTGATGATTTCTTTGGGTCCAAGCGCCCAACCAAGTCGCCACCCGGTCATGGCATAAGATTTCGAGGCGCCATTGAGAATGACCACACGATCACGAAGATCGGGAGCCACGTGCAGCAAATGGGGCGCCAGTTTCTCTTCGAAGGAAAGACGGTTGTAAATATCATCACTGATAATCGCGACTTGCGGATAGTCACGCAAGACCGCCGCCAACTCCTTCAGCTCCGCACGAGTATAAACCTTACCCGTTGGGTTCGAGGGCGAGTTCAGCAGGATAACCTTGGTTTTCGGTGTGATTGCGCTACGCAAAAGTTCCGGCGTCAGTTTGAAATTAACTTTTTCATCGCAAACCACGATACGAGGCGTGCCATCAGCCAACTCTACCATGGTCGAATAGCTTGCCCAGAACGGCGCGACAAGAATGACCTCATCACCGGGATTCACCAAAGCCTGCAAGGCAGCAAACAAAACGAATTTAGCACCAGAACTCACCGTCACTTGCGAAGGATCAAAGGGAATCCCCAGATCGTTCGAAGCCTGCTCGGCCACGGCCTTCCGTAACTCCGGGATGCCGTTGGGCGGAGTGTACTTGGTCATGCCGACTCGAATCGCTCCGATTGCGACTTCTTTGATATTTTCGTATGTATCCCAATCTGGCTCGCCGATTGTCAGCGAGATCACATTGTGACCTGCAGCCTTGAGTTCACCGGCACGGGCTGCAAGCATTAGAATCGGCGATGGCTTTAAAAGCTGGGCGCGTTTGGCGAGTGTGATCACTTACGGCTCCTTTTTTTATCAGTAGTTTTCTTTGCGCTGGGAGTGTTTTTCAACGGAAACTTTTCTCGCAACGCCACAGCGACGGCATTCGGCACCAAACCGTCTACCGAACCGCCATGTAGCGCTACTTCCTTCACTGTACTGCTGGCAACGTAGTAATATTCAGGAGACGCAAAGACAATCATGGTCTCTATACCGGGTGCTAGCTTTTTATTCATATTCGCCATCACCAGCTCGTACTCAAAGTCAGTGACGGCACGAAGGCCCCGGATGATGACGCGGGCACCCGTCGCGCGCATATAGTCGACTGTCAGTCCCTCATGAACCAAAACTTTCACCCCGGGAATACCTTTAAGGGCACTGGTAACGAGCGCGAGGCGCTCCTCAGCTGAAAAGAGCGACTTTTTATTGGTATTCTGCGAAATCAACACCGTGATCTCGCCAAAAATAGGTTGTATTCGCCGAATGATATCGACGTGACCAAGAGTCATCGGATCAAAACTTCCCGGGTAAACAACCTGCGCCATGAATTTTCTCCGGCGACAGTCTAGGCGTATTCATAGCCAAAGGTCCAGCGTACTTTTCAGCGGTTACTCAGTCGGCGTCACCGTCTGTGGTGCGGCGCCAGAAACTGACCTGTTTATCGCCATAATCACGGCGATCGCGCAGCTCAAGCCCCGGATAGACCTCCTTAACCGTCTCATGTGATGAGGCCTCAATCATTATCACGGTATCCGGGCCGACAGCGGCGCTCGCGGCCAACGCCGCAAGAACTTGATCCGCCAGCTTCTCAGTAAAAGGTGGATCCGCCAAAATCACATCGTAGGGCGCGCCTTGATATTTGTTGAGGTACTTCAGAACATCATCGGCAAAGATCTGTACCTCAGGGCCGATTTCCAGGAGCTCGAGATTCTCGCGAATAATGGCGATTGACTTCTTACTCAGCTCGACAGCATCAACCGTCGCCGCCCCTCGCGAAATCGCCTCGCAAGTCAGATTTCCAGTACCTGAGAAAAGATCGAGCACCCGAGCGCCGTCAAAGTAGCCCTGAAGCTTGTTGAAGATGCTCTCTTTCACGCGATCCGTGGTCGGACGAATGTGGTCAGCTTTAAAGCTACTTAAGCGGCGCCCGCGAAATTTACCGGCAATGATTCTCATTGAGCCCATCCATATCGCAGTGAACCCTAGAAAGGCAAAGCCATTCCCGAGGAACTACTGCGTTCCACCTAGCTTTTCAGCCTTGGTGACGACCTCGAAGATATCCTCGAAAGGTTTGGGCACAAAAAGATGGGCACCGATCTGATGAGCTGTCTCTACATTATGCTCACCGGAGTAGGCCGAGATGAGAATCACTTTCGCACGCGGGCCTGCTGAAGCTGCGCCGACAACACTGTCTTGTTCAATCGCCTGCAGGACTTCCGGGCCACTCATGCCAGGCATGAGCACATCCAGAAAGACTAGATCAGGCTTTGTCTCACGCCAGCGCATCAAACCTTCTTGCCCATCCGCGGCCTCGACCACCTCATGACCCCGGGCGCGGCAGGCTCGGCCGAGCGATTTCCGGACAAGAAGCTCATCGTCAACAATCAGAATTTTCATGCGCCGGCCCTCTTCTCGGTACGCGAAGCACTCTCCGCTACGATTCCCACCAACGGCAAGCACACCGTGAAGTGCGTGCCTTGGCCTACTTGGCTCTCAACGGCAATGTCGCCGCCGAATTTTTCGATCACTTGACGGCTCATGCTTAAGCCAAGTCCCGTGCCCTGGCCTTTCTCTTTCGTGGTAAAGAACGGTTCAAAGATACTCTCGATGATCTCCGACGGAATTCCGACCCCGGTGTCTTTGACATGGAGGCGGCATTTCCCTTCCTCGATATCAGTTTCGATGGTGATCGTCCCGGGATCTTTCATGGCCTGGCAGGCATTGTTGACTAAGTTAAACACAACCTGCTGCATGAGATGAGGTTCAACGCGAATTTCACCCTCTTGCTCACACAAAAGTATTTCGCTTCGATGCTCGCGAATCGCGGTTTTCAACATCGGCAGTGTTCGCCGGACAATTTCGTTAAGCGAAATTCGAACTTGTCGCTCTTCGGTTCCGCCCCTGGAAAAATCGAGAAGATTCTCAATGATCTTCTGCGAGCGACCGGCCGCTCGCTCAACCTCGTTGATATCATCATGTAATTGCCCTGGTGGCAGCTCGGCCAGTAGCACCTGTGCCAGCGAACGAATTCCCGTCAGAGGATTATTCAGTTCATGTGCGATATTTCCTGCTAATAAACCAATCGCCGCCATCTTTTCGTTCTGTACCATGCGGCCGTCCAACTCACGGGCTTCGGTCACGTCAACGTAATGATTAATGAAACTCGTAGATATCAAATTATCATGGAGGCGAATCGGATAACTGAGTACCTCGTAGATGCGATTACCCCGCCGGATCTGCCCTTTTTGGGGTTTGCCGGTGGTCAAGGTTGTCGGAACCGGACAGCCGCGACACATAGACTCCGAACTCGCGAGAATCTGATGACAAGGCCTACCGGCTATCCGATTGGCATCAAGATCAGAGCAAAAATGGCGATTGGCATTAACCACGGTGAAATCGCGATCAATGACAGCGATCGGATCTTTAATCCCGTCGAAGGTGCTTTCCCATTGTCGCGAGGTGTATTTCAGATGCAAGTCGAGGAGAATTCGATCCAAGGCAATCGACAGTGGTTGCAGTCGCTCGGAAATAAAACTGAGGAACCGATCAACTCCCTCGTCCGCTAGGGCGTGTTCAAAAAACAATGTCGCCGGCGGCTCAGTTTCATGATCACCGGCAGCCGCTCGACGCTTGAGAGGCACGGCAAGAACCTTGTTGAGAAAGGTTCGCCCGAATTCGCTCATCAAATAATTGCGATCTTCCTCTTCGCCTGAGCGAATACGCGAGCGATTCGACCAGATCACCCGCGCTAAATGCGCGATCGCCTGCTTACCATGAAAATACAGGAGCATTGGTCCGCGCTCCGCATCGACATAACCCAAGACCGGCGGGCGCACATCGTGAAACGCACGAACCTCTTTTCGAATCAGACCCATCAACTCATCGGGCGATGTCAGATTCGACAAATCCTTGATGAAACGCACCAACTCACGCAGATTCGTGAGTTGTTTCTCGACTTCGACCTTACTGCGCTCAGCAGTGACCGTTCGTTCGTTCACGAGCTGTTCGAGGCCGGAGGTGAGCTGCTCGTATTTACGATTCTGCAGCGTGATTTCACGGAGCAAACTGGATTCCGCCATCTTGAGCTTGTGATGCTCGATCGCCTTGGCGATGTCGACGACAAGCTGATCATTATTCCAGGGCTTAGTGACAAAACGAAAAACATGCCCACGATTCACCGCTTGCTCGATGACCGACATTTCCACCCCGCCGGTCAGCAAAATACGGGTGGTGGTCGGCGCCCTAGCCTTCGCGAACTCCAGAATATCAACGCCGGTGGCAGCTTGCAGCCCCTGATCGGCAACGACCACCGCAAAGGTTTCGCGCAAAAGAAGCTCACGAGCATCATCCGCTTTGGCAGCTGTGCAGAGAGTCCACGGATGCTGGCGAAACAGGCGTCCGGCACTTTCCAGAATTGCCTGATCGTCATCAATCCAAAGGATCTTATAGGAAATCACGACTGTGGACCGTCACCATTGCTGCCGCGGGCACGGCTCTCTAGTTCGATGGCCTCTCGCCATACGGAAAGCACTCCCGTAAGTTCATACTCCAAAAGGTCCGCGACCAAGACGTAATCTTTGAGCGTGTAGGCCTCGCTGATTTCGCGGATCACGCGGGCAATGAGTTTTTCTGCTTCGAACCATCGTTCCGGTTGCGAGATCGGCACGCCCGTTCCGGAGGCGGCACCACGTACATGAATAAGGGTGTCGACCAACCACTGGCATCCCTCGAGGCACTCATGAAAGGACTTCTGTGCCGCACCCATATCAGTGCCGCGAAACCGCTCTGCCGTGGAGACACATGACTTTTCCAAATCAGGAATCAGAACAAGAGTCGACCTGATCGCATCCGAGATAAGACTCGACGGCTGGTTGGAACGAATTTCGAGATCAAGAATTTCCCCGCTTTGCATTTCGCCCAAGCGAGTTTCATCACCATCGTTCAACAAAACACCGTTCACTCGAATCTCGCAAATGACTTCGCCACGCGCGACAAAATCCGACTCCAAGCGGGCGATGATATCTTTCAAGGTCGCGCATTCGGGAAAGTTGGTTCTTATCTTGTCACTTGTCCAGGATGACTCCGTCATCATCGCCTCCATCCACGACCGCCTGTTCGCTTTCACCGCCGCCAGAATTTACGTAAATATTGATCACATCGTGCAGCCTTTGATGAACGATGTGCGTCGCTTCGATCAGTTGATCGATCGACATCGGGCCGATGCGCAAGCGCTCGGTCCGGAACCACTGCACGACGGGAGCAGCTTCCGGCACCATTTGCGGCTGAATGATCTGTTCCATAAGTTCATCGGCGCGATCAATAATCGTTGAAGCTGTCTTGTTTTGCGGATTCTTGCGAAGAACCTCGAGCTGCTCCATTGCCAGAAGATTAACGTCCAGCAAGCGCTTCATTCCGAGTAGAAACAAGTCACTCGGCGGCTCGGGAAATTTCTCGCCCATATACATGCCCCGAATGACCTCCCATTCAAATGCCCGCGGTTGGGGACGCATCTCGACATAGGGAAGCGTCGGCCCCAAAACACGTACGGTCGCGGCTGTGGTCGCTTGTCCTGTTAGCATCGCCAAACTCTCGGCAACGATTTCTTCAGCCGATACCGTTTCTTCTGCACTCACCGCCAAGATACGACTTCCCTTCGAGCGCGGTCCAGTCTCCCAAAACGAAACAATTGGTAAACTCACATTCAAAACCGGCGTTCCGGTGAGCGATGCGATCTGCACGGGCGCACTATCACCGCCAATTAGAAGACGCGCCTCAGAGACCATGGTAAACACTTCTGCAAGACTCGTTTCACCAACCAGGTTCACAGGGCGACGCTCGCCCGAAACAGCGGCGATTTGGGCCGCGAATTCACGCTCCGCTGCCGAGCCGATCAATACCACTTCACCTGACCAAGCCGACAACAAGCCTTTAACCACTTGCAGCCATTTTCCGCTGGACAGCGTTTTACTTAAATCACTGGCACCGATATGAATCAAAATCGCCGGCGCACGGTCTTGACTCGGGCTCCTTCCGAACTCCCAATCCTCGGCCGTCAGTTCAACGCCTGCGACATAGGCGAAAAGATCGCTGATATGTAGGCGATTGGGCCGACCGACTCCGACTTGGGCGTAGAAATAGGCGCTGCCGTCATCTGGTATACGCAAATAACCATCGTTAAACCGTGAGTAACCACTTACCGTCGTCGTCGACGATTCAATCTGACTCACAAGGTAACTGGAAAAAGCCGAAAAACTTAAGTTGATGATGCGGTGGTAATTTTCAGCACGCATTTGATCGCAAAACCCGTCCAACTTCTCTAGCGAAGTATCGATGGCCGGTTTTTCGTCGATCAACGGCGCCAGGACATCGCGCGTGTCGAGGGCAATGTGTCGATCGATAAGATCGTGCGGCACTGCAGCCGCGAATGTACCCCGGGTCAATAAATGAAGTTCGGCGCTCGGATTCTGACGCTGCAGAGCATGTAGCGTCGGCCAAGTTTGGTAGATATCACCGAGTCTGGCCAGCTGAACGACGAGTATCTTCATGTGGAATTTGCTCCTTGATCAATTCCTCGAGCATGCGCAGCCGCGCCACACGCACAGAGTACGTTCCCTTGGATTCTAGCGTTCCCAATCGATAACGAACCTGCGCTGCTGAAAGTCGAAGAAAATGCTGTAAATCATGGCGGGCCGATTCGGAACTCATACCTTCTCCGATCCCTTGGACGATCCGATTCCAGAACTATCGGACTGACCAAGGCCGCGAATCAGGCGCAAGTGAATCGCCGTTCGTTTTTCGATTTCCGTTACCAAGTCGCTCATTCGCTTAAAGCTAGTGAAAGCCGGGCTGATATCGTCTTCAATCACTTCGTCGAGAGCGAGCTTGTAGGAACGCAGAAGCGGCGCCAGTCGAATCCGCTCGCGAAAG
>SXRI01000186.1 GCA_005793615.1 Bdellovibrionales bacterium | reverse complement strand
GGGCGCAAACTTTGTCATATGGCAAAAGGCCAACAGGTCATTTGTGTGACGCACCTACCACAAGTCGCGTCGTTCGGAGATATCCACTTCTTTATCCACAAAGTCGGCGGTGGCAGCGGCAAGAAAGGCGTGCAAACTGAAGTTATTGAGCTCAGGAAACAAGAGCGCGTTCAGGAAATTGCTCGCCTGATATCTGGTGAAAAGATCTCGAAAACATCCCTGGCGCATGCTGAGCAATTGCTCTCGGAAAGCCGAGCCGCACAGCAAGCATGAGGATCTCCCTTTTTTCGTCTGCTCATATTTTTTGAGCAGATTTGTCTTGCTCATGCAGTAAGGTCTTGTAAGTTTAAATACCTAAAGAAACAGAAACTTAAAAATTGGTATTTGAAATACTCGATGGCATTACGCGACGAGCAAATTACACCGAGCTCAGGGCTGAGCTCACTAGTTGAAGACATACCGTCGGTGACCAACGGTCGCTCCGATCAAGTCATCAACGTTTTCGAACGGCGTTTTCAGCGTGGTTTATATGCCTATTATCGTGGAGATTATTCGCGAGCATTGCTTGATTTCGAACATGCCTGCAGATCTGCGTCAAAGCTGAGCGACCATAAGCGTTACGTCAGCGGCTGCATTTATCTCTTGCGAATCCTAGCTGAGCGTGAGGAGTTCACAAAGATCTCGCGCATTGAAGCAAATATGCTTAAGATTCTTTCATCTGATGAGGCCGGAAGCCTCATCTTAAACTAAAGTCGCAGGCCCACTACGTCTTAGGCATCTGCAGCTGTTATCAACCCTCTTGCTACGACCTGGCACTACAGCGGTTTCGCGAAGCGATCGATTTCGCGATGATGGCTGAGGATCGCGCAGCGTTAGCAGCTCCTCTCTATGGCGCAGCGACGGTCCATTACGCTGCCAAGCGCTACGACGAGGCACTGCGTGAACTTGATCGACTCGATGTCCTTTTGAGCTGCCTACACTTACCGGACATCAATGCCGCAGCCAATATCTTGCGTGCGCTCGTACTACGTAGCCAACACCTTCTTGAAGCTGCTCTTGATTCGGCTTGGGAGGCTTTCGAGAGTCTCAAACATCATCCGCATCTCGTACTCTATCTGCATTCTCTTTGTGTTCTGGGCACTCTATTCCAACTCAAGGGTGATGTGAATTCGGCGCGAGTTTATCTTGATCTCGCTGACCGCTCTCTCAAACGAGAAGAGTTTCCGCGGATCTCTCGCCTCGTTGACGAGGCCATGGACTCGCTCGGGCAAAAACCCGCAGTTGGCACAGCTGATTTGATTTTCGAAACACACACTGGTGTTTTAATAGAGAAAAACAAAGGTGAGATCAGATTTGACGGTCAGTTCATTCTCCGCGATCTGTTAGGCGCCTTTCTCGAACATCCCGGGAAAGCCTTTTCGAAAGAGGAGCTTGTACGCGACGTTTGGCACGAAAACTACGACCCGCGTATTCATGACAATAAGATCTATGTCACCATCAAACGTCTGCGCGGCTTGCTCGAGTCGGAAACTGGAACCTCAGATTATATCTTGCGTGTGAAAAATGGCTACTGTTTGAATCCAAAAACACGCGTCCTCATCAATCGCCATAAACCTTTACCGGAGACAACCACATGAAGCGCTTGTCACAGTGCCGTACTTTTTTCCTAGGAGCTCTGACGTCTATTGCGATGTCACTAGTCCCACCCCTAACGTCTCTGACAACTTCACTGATGGCGCCTCTTGCGACTCTAACGGCCGTCACGGCGGTGACCGTACCCGCCGAAGCCTGTCGCGATTGCCCGTTCCCGATGCGAATTGGTGACAATCGATGGTTGATGCCTGATGAGAGCTTCGTGATTACCATCATCGAAAAAGATATCGGCGACTCACGCTTCTCGGTCATGGTACGACTCACGGACCCTATAACCGGTCGCATCCTGGCTTCCGGAGGAACAAAGCGACGGCGCGATCAACACTCCGTCGTAGTGCCGATGCGCGATCGCCTCGGCGGCAAGGTGGTCGGAAAAATCCGTTGGGTTGATTCTGCTCATACCCAAATTCGCGTAAGATTCCAGTGCGGCTCAGGCTACGACTGTTTGCAACCGTAACCTTTCAACGACAGCTTTGACTGTGGCGTGTTTGCGCCGCAGTCAAATTCGTTTGCGCCTGGTTATACATCGTCTGAACTTGCACAACACAGAACATATTGCCACCGCAAGTGTTCACAACTTGCATGAGTGCCGCCGTCGCCAAAGCCATTCCTTGTTGAGCCGCATTCAGCTGCACCGTCGCCGCTGGACAATTGCCACCGACAGCAGGAGGAGGGCGCGGCGGACGGACTGGGTCAGGCACCACGACTCCATCTTCACCAGTACCACCACCATCTCCGCCACCACCTGGATCGGGCTGACACTTTTGCCAGCGCAACGCCAACTTCAAGGGCGTTGACGAAGCATCAAGAGAGTCAATCTGTGTGAATGAATCTTGATTTTGCGCGTTTGATGTCACGTGAATAGTAGATTCGGCCGTGAGAATGAACGGCTGGCCACAAGGCGAAAACGTCGGTCCGCGGATCATACTCGACAACATGAAATCTTCGCTTAGAGGTCCGACAAATTCTGACCAACGCGCAAGATGCGCCCGAGGATCACGAGCTCCGTGGCGCCACCTGCCGAAACCGAAAGTCGTCGACACCTTGGCCGTGGCTCCCGCGGGAAGCGCGTTGAATCCGCGATAATCAACTTTCACAATCTGTACTGAATAGCCTGCTGGAACCTGAAAGGGAATGTTGACTCGACACGAACCTACCGCCGCTCGAGGTCCGGCCGCGCCCCCTGCACGTACCGTGAACGCGTCGAAAAGAACCGATACTTCGCGGCCATCTGGGGAAATCACACTCGATACCGTTCCTTGGGCGCATGCCGATCCGCCATAGGTGGGTTTATGCATGTTCAAGTTCGGCACCCTCACCGAATCCTGGTTGGGTGGCCTCCCCATGTTTCCTTTCTGAAAACGACCCTGATCGACAGCGCGATTCTGTGCCTGTGCGGACTCCATGGTGCCTGACAACAGCGACAACACTCCCCAAAATAAAAGCGACAGTATTTGAGAACGCATAATCTCCTCTTCTTCCGTGTATCGCCAGCACCTTAGCGAACGACATGCTATCTTCAGATAGAGCAAACGCGGTGCCGGCTCTGCGTGGCCACATCGCACCCATCTTGTACAGTGCGTGGTGATGGCGGTAATAAAACAGTTTTTATTTATTATTCGACTATTTAAGCTGCGCCGGCCACTGTCGTGGCTTCGGTGAGCGGCAAAAAATAAGTACTGATAGGACCTATTCGAATTTCTTATCGAAAGAATCGGTGTCAGTGACAACCCCCGCAACGAACCCGCACTCGCCATCCCGACACCAGCACGAAAAAACTTCGTCCCGTGCCAAAGAGACACCTCTCGGTTCTCTTATGATTAGAAAAGCTCCGTTCGAAAAATGAGAGACCTCCCGCAAACTCCATAGCCACCAAGAAAAAAAGATCCGAGATAATCTATTGTTGTTTACCAAAAAGGAAGTTGAAATATTCAGCCTTGCCACTTTGGCCTCAGGAGCACAACGACGCTGAATCGTGTGGCATTCAGATTGCTTTGTTGATTCGCCAGGAGGCCAAAGAGCCCTGCGGAGTCACAAAGACCTCTCAGAGGGCCTCCATCTAAACGTAGATCTTCATCTATTTAGAGATTGAAGAGAGAAGAAGGAGAGATCATGACGAAAACTTGGGTCGCGAAGCTAACAGGAGCATTGGTGATGATGGCGGGTCTCACCGCCCACGCCGATGATATCAGACTTGGCATCCCCGCTTATGGCGGAACGGGTTGCCCGGCAGGTACCGCTAGCGCGGTACTCAGTCCGGATCAGAAAACTCTCAGTATTCTCTTCGACCAGTATCAAGCTGAAGCTGGCGGAGTCAGCGGCAGAACCCTGGATCGCAAGTCGTGTAACTTAGCGATCCCGGTGCACGTGCCTCAGGGGTTTAGCATTTCGATTTTCCAAGTTGATTATCGCGGTTTCGCAGCGGTCCCCATGGGCGGCCAAGCTCGCTTCAATGTCGAGTACTTCTTTGCCGGCTCCGCGGGTCCTCGATCGAGCAAAACCGTACGAGGTCCGACTAACCAGGATTATGATTTGACTGATCGCCTAGCGGCCGCCGCTTTGGTCTGGTCACCATGCGGAGCGGATACGAACCTTCGTATCAACTCGAACCTCATGGTTACCAGCAACCGCAACTTAGATGACGCCATCGCAACCGTCGACTCTGCCGACATCAAAGCCGGCATCGTCTACCACGTCCAATGGCGCCGATGTATGTGATGATCTGAAGGCCTAGCGAGCGGCGCTCGAGGAGGGGCGCCGCTCATTCGCTTCTTGAAACAAATATCCTATTGCACGGGAGGGACAATATGGAACGCAGCAATCGACAAAACACACCGCTTCAACACACCAACAGCGCCGAGTCTCTAGATCTCACCACATTCCTTATTCGATTATTCGCGTGGTGCGCTCTCGCGGTCGCCATTCTGATCACGAATTCGCAGGCGCATGCCGATGGAATTCGTGTGGGCAAGCCTGTCTATGGCGGAACTGGTTGTCCTCAGGGGACTGCTGACTTAGCGATGAACCCTGATGGCTCTGATTTAAGCATTCTCTTTTCAAGATACTTCGCCGCTGCCGGTGGAGAGACCGGGCGCTTGTTTGATCGAAAGGCCTGCGGTCTCGCGATTCCGATCCATATTCCTGCCGGACTCTCAGTCTCCCTGGTACGCGTCGACTATCTAGGATTCGCTGGCGTGCCCTCGGGCGGTCAAGCAAAATTCGGGGTCGAGTACTTCTTCGCCGGCTCACATGGTGAACGCATCGAGCGAGTTTTCGATGAAAGTAGCGGTGAGTTTTTGCTGACCGACGAAATCGCAACCGGTATTTGGTCCGAATGCGGCGCCGACACTATTCTCAGGGTCAACACCAGCATGAGTGTGATCACAAACGAGTCAGGCGATCTCACCGTTGGCGCTCTTGCATCGGCACAAGCGACAACGGGGTTTCACTACCGCTTTGCCATCCGCAGCTGTGAATGACAAAGATCAGACTTTTTCGACAGTTTGCATGAGATCAATGAACCTTCCCTCGACCGCGCCGGAGGCACTTTCCGAAAGCAGGAAGACCGGCGCGCTCTCAAACCATGAACCAAGATTAACCGAACGTACCACTTTCCCTGCCGCCTCGAAAGTAAAGTCATCCTGAATATGCACATGTCCGGTGATGATGAGATCAAATGGTTCGTCGTGATAAGCGCGCTTGACATAGGTATGGATCATTTTCGGCACATCACGATGGTCGATCGCTTTGGCACCGTCACCTGAAGTATAGTCACGACTCGCGGCACTCGCTCGTTCACCAATGGCGGTAACCAATTTTTCCGGAAGATTCAGGGCCAGTCCACGAATCACCGGAGTTCGTAGCAACCACCGCAAAAACCTGTAACCCGAATCATCTGGATTGATCAGATCGCCGTGCTCTACTCGCACCCGAAACTTACCCCCCAAAGCACCCACCAGAGAACTACCTAAAGAGAGGGGCAGATCAAAATACTCGCTATCCGTATGGACACGTACTCCAATTTCGCCCTGCCAAAAATCAGTGAGGTGAAGATCATGGTTGCCTTCGAAAAAATGCACCTCGACCCCAAGGCGAACCAAGTCGCGAACAAGGCCGACCAATTTCTCAAAGCGACGGCGGAAATAGCGATGTGAACCGATCCACAGATCAAATATATCACCTACTAAAAACAAATGCGTCGGGGCATCGGTACTGCCTGTGGTATTTCTGGCGGCAGAAGCTTGCTGGATCAGTTGAAACAAAAAGCGCTCCAGGAGGAGCGCTTTCGATTCGGTCGGTGTTTTAAGATGAATATCCGAAACAAAGTATGCGGTCATTTACCCAGGAACTTAACCGATCGGGATCTCGGTGTCATCTTCCTGTCGCTGTCCGGGAACGTGACCCTTGCGGCGCAGGAACGCGGGCACATCGAGATTGCGTGAATCGAACGGCGACTTCACGATCTCGCTCGCCATGCGACGCGCTGCCTCGAGCGGATTCTCTCCACTGCCGACATCCATGGTGAGTTGCTCAGGCTGCATCTGCCGCTGATTCTGCACCTGGCTCTCACGATATTGCCGCACCTTTGCCAGAAGAATGTCGCGGGGCAGTTGTTTCAATGCCTCTTGCGCCAAGGGAGCCTGAGGAGCAAATGCCTGAGGAGCTTGCGACAGTGAATTTTGCTGCATCTGGTGCATCTGATTCATCTGATTAAGGTGATTCTGGTGATTCATTTGCTGTGCCATTAAAGGATCCATAGTCTCTTGCGCTAAAGGCATGACGGGTGTCGCCTCTTCTCTGTGCAGTGGCGAATGCAGTGGCGAATGCATTTGTGACTGCATTTGTGGCTGCATTGCCGAGTGCATTGGCTGTTCCAGATTCGCAGCTGGCGTCATATGCGAAGGAGCCAACTCCGTAGGCGGCCATAACGGAGCAGTCATCGACGTTGCCATAGACGTTGGCTGCGTTGCTACTTGAGGCGTTGTCATCTCAGGATAGCCTGCTTGCTGACCATACGACATATTGCCCGACATATTGTAGGGATAGCTGGGCGAGGCCTGTGTCTGCGCACCATAGTTATTCAGATAACTCTGCGAATAGTACTCAGGAGCACGTCCGCTGCTGCTTGCCATTGACTGTGACATCGGTTGCGAATGGGACTGTGAGGTCGCGATCGGCGCCTGCGGTTGACCGATATGTTGGAACTGCTGACTCGAACGCACCTGATGAGCAAGTGCTTGCATGTGATTGAACTGTTGCGCCTGTAAAGAAGCCGCCTGAGTCGCCGGATCTAAACCAAACCCTGTTGCGATCACAGTCACACGTACTTCATCACCCATCGACTCATCAATCACGGCGCCGAAGATGATCTCCGCATCCTCATGCGCGGCCTCAGTGATCAAGGTCGAGGCCTCATTAACTTCCGAGAGCGACAACGCAGGACCACCGGTGACATTCAAGATAATGCCAGTAGCTCCGTCGATCGAGATGTTCTCGAGAAGCGGCGAGCTGATGGCGGCCGTTGCGGCTTCGACGGCACGATTCTCGCCGGAAGCGCGGCCAGTACCCATGATTGCCATGCCTTTTGCGGACATCACCGTGCGAATATCAGCAAAGTCGAGGTTGATCAAACCGCGGATATTGATCAAGTCCGAGATTCCCTTCACCGCTTGCAACAATACGTCGTCGGCACGTTTGAAGGTTTCGATCAAAGGCGTGCGATCGTTGGCGATCGTGAGGAGTTTTTGATTCGGAATCACGATCAGGGTATCAACGTTTTCTTTGAGTTCCTGAACGCCACCGTCAGCATGGCGCATGCGCTTCTTGCCTTCGAACATGAACGGGCGCGTGACCACACCGATTGTGAGAGCCCCGAGCTCACGAGCGATCTTGGCGACCACGGGCGCGCCACCTGTTCCGGTACCGCCACCCATTCCAGCGGTGACAAAAACCATGTCAGCCCCTTCAAGAGCTTCAACGATGTCATTATATGATTCGATCGCGGCACGTTTTCCGATCTCGGGGTTGGCACCGGCGCCAAGCCCCTTGGTCAGCTCGCTACCAAGTTGAATCTTAGTAAGCGCCTTGTGGGCACCTAACGCCTGACGATCCGTGTTTGCGACAATGAACTCGACTCCGTTCAAGCCACCATCGATCATGGTCGAAACCGCGTTGTTTCCGCCACCGCCAATGCCGACAACTTTTATGCTGGCACCGATATTAATGTTCTCTTCGAGTTCGAACATAAAATCCCTCCAAATTTACTTTAACTAAAGTGCTCCGCCGAAGATTTCCTTCATTCTGTCGGACATCCTCTGCGCCCATCCCGACATCACTTCCGAAATTTTAGTATCGGTAACGACGCCGGTTAAACGGGCCTTTTCCTGCGGGGTCAAATTATCTAACGCATAAATCAATAGACCGACGGCGGTCGCAAACTCGGGCGAGCGCACAACATCAGTCAAGCCGCCAATGCTCTCGGGTGAACCTCGGCGTACAGGAATGTCGGCGATGAACTCGCCCATTTCTATTAGGCCTTCAAGTTGACAGGCGCCACCCGTGAACACCAAACCAGAACCAATTTGGTTCACCAAACCTGAACGGCGAATCTCGTTCCAAATCAAACCCAGAGTTTCTTCCGAACGAGGCTCGATCACCTCACAAAGATCACGACGTAGGAGCGAGCGCGGCTTACGACCGCCAACACCCTCGACCTCGATAGTTTCGTTTTCATCGACCAGGTCGACGATCGCACAGCCATGTTGTTTTTTAACTTTTTCCGCCGAAGTTTGCGGAGTACGCAGACCCATCGCGATATCTTGCGTGAAGTGTTGCCCACCGACCGGCACGGTCGAGGTGTGCGCCACCGAGCCGGCGATATAGGTAATAATATCGCTGGTACCGCCACCCATATCAATGACCGCGGCACCGAGCTTTTTTTCATCCTCGCTCAAAACCGCGAGCGATGCCGCCAACTGCTGCAGAACCAAAGAACGAACTTTCAATCCGGCTTTTTCGGCGCACTTGACGATATTCTGTAGAGCCGTGTTTCCCGCGGTCACAATATGCACATTGGCTTCCAGGCGGACCCCAGACATCCCAATCGGATCGAAAATGCCCGCTTGATCATCGAGTTTGAATTCGCGCGGAAGAACATGCAGGACTTCGCGATCCGCCGGAACCGCGACCGCTTTTGCCGCCTCGATCACTCGATCGATATCGTCAGCTTTAACTTCTTTGTTACGGATCGCGACCATGCCACGCGAGTCAAATGACTTCACATGAGTGCCACCGATGGCAACGAACACTTCGTCGACCTTGTAGCCCGACATCAATTCGGCTTCTTCACGAGCCTTGGCGATGGCTTCTATTGTGGCCTCGACATTGACCACGACCCCTTGGCGCAAACCAACATTCACCGCTGTACCCAGGCCAATAATGTCAACGCTGATCACCGGAGGCGCACCCGGCGCCGGAGGAATCTCAGCCTTCAACGCTCCAATCACCAAAGATACTTTGGTTGATCCGATATCGAGACCGGCAATAATATTCGATCTTTTACTAGACCGCGCTTGGGCCTTTTGGTGCGCATTTTGGTGCGCACTCTGATGCGCTTTCGACGCTGGCGTACTGGTCATCCGTAACCTCGATCGTTGGATCCGAGTCCACTCTGTTGCGATGTCCTCGTGGTCCTCGTTTTCCTCGTTTTCGTTCCTCGCGAATCAGGTTTGCCAATCCGTTGGCAAGCTTTTCGCGCGACGCTGGAGCTCGATTGCGGCCACCTGCGAGGATGTTGGTGCTTATTTTTTAAGCTCCGTATCGCAAGACCTTGGTCCCGTCTTTCATCAGTGTTTACCGACGATTGGCGGTGCTCCTAAACCTAAGGCTACGGACCCTTACGCAGTCTGACAAGAACTTTCTTAGAGAAACTCGCATCAATGACGCGTCCTTTAAGATTGTTCGCCGCCAAATAGTTAAGGACCTGCGCCACCCGCAATGCCTTTAAATCAACACGCTCTTCACCCAGCTTCACCTCCACCTTAGGCTGAATGAGAGTGAGCGTATAACCATCGTCGGTTGACCAGCCAACTTCGGAAATATTAGCGACCCCCACGGGACCGCGCTCGGCCAAGGCGTTGATAAACTTGACCACTTCATGACGGCGTCCCTGGTCTTTAGCGAAAATTTCGCCACGTAATAGCGGGACATCAGGAAGCGTCGCGGTTGCTCCCGTCTTGAGTGCCGCAAGTAAACTGCCATCTTCGACAACCGGACGAAATTGATTTTGTTTATTAACAAAGATCAATGCCACCGTTTTCGGCCGTACCAGGACCCGCACCTGATTGGGAAAGGTTCTTGAGATCAAAACATCTTTCACCCATTCGTCGCGGGCTATCGAAGCACGTACCCGCGTAAGATCCACTTCCCAGACAGGTTTGCCACGATATTCCTCCACCAAGCTCGCAAGACGCTCTTGGAGGCTGCTCTCGGCCACGCCCTGACTCTGTGCTCTTCCTGAATCGTTGGTACTGGAAATTAATTCCACCGGAATCGAGGTGATTTCAAAAATTCCCATGTTGTTGAGGAATACGAAAATCGCCCCTCCCGCGAGTACGAAAGCAGCTGTAAAGAAGGAGACGTATCTCAGGCGGCGCATTGCAAAGAAGTATAGTGAAGTCGGAACCAAGGCACCAGATCCGTTTTTCTTCCACGACTCTAGTCGAGGCAAACCTTCTATTTTACGGTTTCACTTTGCGGCAGGGACCGTCCCTTAAAGCCTCGCCGTTCTCAGTCCCGGAAAGTAAAAAGGTGTCGGGTTCATCTGAATACAAAAGCGCTCCCGGACTCCAAAAACCCTGCCGATCGCTGACGATCAAAGATGCTAAGAATCGTGCCTCGGGCTTCTTATCCTGCCCGCTGATGCGATTGTCATGTTGCGCCCAAAGCACCAAAGAATTCGAACCAGTTGACCACGAACGCAGTTGGCGATCCACCAACGGAAATCCGGGTTTACTGGCTTCGACTTTATTGAGATCTCCGGAAAATTTTAACTGAATGTCACCTTCACATTGATAACTCGCATCGGGTGTCACGACATCCTGAAGTCGATGCGCCGACGACGGATAACGCTTCTGTTCCTCGGGCGACGAGACACAGGCGGTGACGACAAAAATGCTCATGAGCAAACAGAGCGAACGTATATCAAATACCGATGATTTCATGCCTCTTCTCCGGCGTCTTTACCGGCCTCTTCCTTTGAGGCGGTCCTGTTAAAAACTCCACGATGACCTAAGTCTCAAGTCAAAACACTTCACTTGTAAAGTCTAATAGATTACAAACTCACGGTCCATTCGGGGGGAGTTCAATGGCGAGAATCACGGGAATCGGCGGCGGATTCGGAGCACAGTCGACACCTACCAATCACCTAGGTATATGACTTCGGTGTGCAGCTCAATGCCGGTTTTCTCTAGAACCGTGCGCTGCACATGTTTAATGACCGAATCGATAGCGTCGGCGGTAGCTCCACCGGAATTCACAATGAAGTTGGCGTGCTTTTCGGAAACCTGAGCACCACCCAACGAAAAACCTTTTAAACCACAATCTTGAATGAGCTTGCCAGCTTTATGGCCCGGCGGATTTACAAAAACAGATCCGCAATTGGGTTGATCCAGCGGCTGTTTACTCAGGCGCGCTTGATTGGCATGCTTAACCCGAACCAACACGTCGTCAACGGGCTCGAGTGGCCAAGACAACCCCACGCGCACAATCACTCCAGGCTGCCAACCCTCAGAATGTCGATAACCCCAGCGCAAATCCTCAGCTTGAATATGATCCAAGTGGATCGTGCCCTCACCCGGAGCACCCATCCGGAAAACATCAATCCAGTCAGTGATTTCATTGAACTCACGCGGTTTGATCATTTCACCAACGCCGGCATTCATCGCCACTCCACCGCCAATGTCGCCGGGAAGACCCGCGAGAAAAAGCGCCGGTTCCAGGCGATATTTCAAAAACACTCGCAACAATTCGGATTTTGGCGTTCCGGCAAGACAGGTCACGTGCAGTCGCTTCGCACGCTCCTCAACGGCAACACCCGACATCTTTCCCAACGCAATCACTGCGCCACGAACACCGCGATCAGATACCAGAACGTTTGTTCCGCCACCGAGAATCGTCAGCGGTATCGATCGAGAATTGAACCACGACAATGCTGCACGAAGTTCATCAACGGTCTTGGGCTGCGCCAGAAAATCGGCTTTGCCACCAACATGCCACGAGGTCAAAGACGCCAATGAGACATCACGATCAAACAGCGGCGTAGTTGAGTCCCCGCTCTTTGCCGAAGTCATCCCTTCTCCCCCGCCGTCTCAAGAACCTGCTGACCTAGCTTATAAACATCACCCGCACCAAGAGTCACCAGAACGTCGCCAGACCGCAGCTCTGTTCGCAGACGAGCAACACGATCAAGCGAGTTTGGCAAATGTTCAACAGCCACTGAGCCGCCAGGATGTTTCAGTCGCACCTCGGTCACCAGTCGCTCCGAGTTGATGTTCTCAAGCGGTGCTTCGCCCGCAGCATAGACGTCGCAGATAAAAAGGCGATCGGCGTTAGTAAAACAATCCGTAAACTGCTCCCAACACAAAAGAGTGCGCGAATAGCGGTGCGGCTGAAATACGGTTACGATCCGCCGCTCAGGGAATTTTTCTTTGAAGGCAAGAAGAACGGCCTGCACCTCCGTCGGATGATGACCATAATCGTCATAGACTTCAACCCCACCGACACTTCACTTAAATTGGAAACGTCGATCCACTCCTGCAAACGACTCTAAGCCCGCGCTGCAAACCGCAAATGAAAAACCCGCTTCGAGTCCTGCGAGCAACGCCGCCGTGGCATTCAAAGCATTATGCCTTCCCGGAAGTTGCAGACGAAAGACACCAAGCTTCTCATCCTCGCGAAAAACCTCGTACTGACCACGCTCACCACTGATACGCACGTCATTCTCAGCGGAAAAACCGTAGGTCAAAATTCGCTTGCCATAGTCCCGGAAGGTCTCGCGCACGGCCGTATCATCGCCGCAAACGATCGCCAGGCCAAAGAACGGCACGCGCATCGCAAAATCAAAGAAGGCCCTTTTCAGCTGCGCCACAGTGCCATAGTAATCAAGATGATCATTATCGATATTGGTAACGATCACGATCTCCGGTGACAACCGCGAAAAACTGCCATCGCTCTCATCAGCCTCTGCGATCAGCCAATCGCCCTGTCCGAGAAGCGCAGTTGATTTAATAAGATCAAGTCGACCGCCAACGACGATCGTCGGCTGGGCGCCCGCATGCAAGAAGACCGCTGCGGCCATGGAGGTCGTCGTGGTCTTGCCGTGTGAGCCGCCTACCGCAATCCCACGTTTTAAACGCATGATTTCCGCCAAGGCCTCGGCTCGCGGGATAAGAGGTATCTTGAGACGGCGAGCTTCGCGAAACTCGGGATTATCCGGCTTGACTGCGCTCGAGTAAACCACGACCTCAGCATCACTTACATTTTCCGGCGCGTGACCTATCTGTACCGTAATGCCAAGAGTGCGCAGACGTTGGACCTGGGCATTTTCACTAAGATCGCTTCCCGAAACATGGCCACCCATGTTTTTGAGAAGTTCGGCCAAGCCGCACATGCCGATGCCGCCAATGCCAATGAAATGAACCTTTGCTTGTGCTAAACGCATTTTATTTTTCCGTTCCTATCTGTCAGAGAGCGGGGCGGATGACCTGTCTAACGGTCGGTCGGCAAAAGACGAGCCACGATTTTTTCGGCGGCATTTGGAAATTGAAACTGCCGAACATTTTGCTCCATTCGCTCGATCAAACTACGGTCATCGCGAAATCGCTCCAAGGTCTCGCGAAATCTCGCCGGTGTCAGTTCATTTTTGGGATCATTCTGCAGGAACACCAATGCCGCATCGACTCGGGCCAAAACCTCAGCATTCTTTCGCTGATGATCATCCGCGGCTGTCGGCAGTGGAATAAAAATCGCCGCCTTTTGACAAGCACAGATTTCAGCAACCGTGCTCGCTCCCGCACGGCATACCACCAAATCCGCCCAAGCATAACGTTGATCCATATCGTGCAAGTACTCCAGCACCTGAAATGCCTGCGGTGCGCCCGCATAGGATTCCTTAATACGCGCGAAATCCAAAGGCCCGGTTTGGTGCACAAGCTCCACTCCCTCAAGCCAGCCGCCCGTTTTCACCGCGGCACTCACCAAGTTATTAATAAAACGAGCCCCTTGACTGCCACCAAAAACCAAGATGCGCAGAGGCCGATGACCGTGGGTTCGCGGTGTCGGCACCATAGCGGCACGCACCGGCAAACCCGAGGGTGTTAGCTTACGGGCATGAAGATGCCGTCCCGCCTCTTCGAAAACCAAAAGGCACTCACTCACTCGCCGCGCCAGCAAGCGATTGGTTAATCCTGGATAAGCGTTCGGCTCCCATATTAGCGATCGATAACCAAAGAGCGATGCAACAAAAAGCATCGGTCCAGAGGCGAAACCACCGACCCCCAAGACCGCCACCGGCTTAAGGCGCCACAGAATCCTTACTGCCGCGATGAATGCTAGCGGCAGGAGAAGGATGGTTTTCAATTGTGTCCATAGACCGACGCTGGCATGAAGCTTTCCCACCGGCACGGTGTGCAACGGAAAGTTTTCTCGCGGAATGATTTTTTCCTCAAGCCCACCCTTGGCGCCGACAAAGTGTACCGCGATCTCGGGATGTAGTCGCTCCACCGCTCGCGCAATCGCCACGCCCGGGTAAATATGACCTCCGGTACCGCCACCGGCGATGATCACGATTTGTTTTTCCTGGTGCGCGGTATTTGCCGGCAGACTTGTAGGCGAACTCACAAACGACGCTCCTTTTCCCTATGCGGATGCTGGAGCATTTTTACGATGACTACGCTCGATGTTCAACAGCAGGCCGAAAAGAAAACAGGTCATCACAAGTGAACTCCCGCCGGAGGAGAGAAACGGCAGTGTCAATCCTTTAGTGGGCAACATTCCCATGACCACGCCGGCGTTGATGAACACCGAGAAGGCAAAAGTTAAACTCAAACCGAGTGACAGCACTTTGGCAAAAGTGTTCTCGGTGCGCGCGGCCACCTGCATGCCGCGCAGAACCAGATAACCATAGAGCGCCAAGACGACGAGCACGCCGACAAAACCCATTTCCTCACCGAGAACCGCAAGAGTGAAGTCGGTATGAGCCTCCGGCAGGAAAAAGAGCTTGCCTTGCCCTTGCCCGAGTCCGGCTCCGAAAACGCCGCCGCCCTGAAAGCTCAACATACTTTGAATGACTTGAAATCCTTTGGCCTCAGGATCAGCCCATGGATCAAGAAAGGTCATAATGCGTGCTCTTCGATACGGCACGCGCATCACTAAAAAATAAAATGACGGCACAGCCACGATCATGGCAGTAACTAAATATCTCCAATTGAGTCCAAAGGCGAACAAAACACCGACGAAAACAGCGATGCAGATGAAAAAGGAACCGAAGTCAGGTTGACGTAGAACCAACGCTAGCGGCAAAACCAATAGCAAGGCGCGTACGATCCATTGATAATTTCCCCAAAATTCCCAACGTCGGGAAAAATACGTCGCCAGCAAAAGTGAGAGTGCTATTTTCAATAACTCACTCGGCTCAAACACTCCGGCGCCGGGAATCAGCAGCCAGCGCGCAGCACCACCGGCTTTCACGCCAATTGCCGGAATCAAAGTCGCCGCCACGGCCATCGCTGATAACGGCCAGAGGACCCAACCGAATTTTTCAAGCCAGCGAAACGGAACTTCCGCCGTCGCCAGCAAAACTCCAAGCGCCAGCACCGAAAACAACAACTGTCTTTTGAAAAAGTAGAGCCCGTCGCCCCGCGATTCAATCGCGAAAATAAAACTCGAGCTATAGACCTGAACCAGGCCAATACCCATTAACGCCAACACCACCAACATCAGTCCGCGATCAAGCCTCGTCAAAAGTCGATCCTCCCGCGCAGAGCTCAAATATAACCTTACTTAAGGTAATTGAACCCTGGTGGAGCGTCTAGGTCCTGACGCTTGAACACGACCTCAAATGGAGGATTCGGAGAATTCTAGAATGTTGCGACACTACTCGCGAGTGCTAAAGCGCAAAGCGCAGGCCTGCGCCTAGCACAAAGCCCTGGTTGTGATTGTCCTGAGCGTCGATGGCGTTGACGCCATAAAAGTACGTGCCGTCGACAACAAAGGCGAGTCTCTCACTCAGTGGTGCCGTACCGGTGAAGCCACCCATGGCGAAAAAATCACTTTGCGGAATTTCAAGTGAAGTCTGGCCGCCAGTAGCAGGATCGTAGTAACTGCCAGCATCTACCGAGCTCACCAAAAACGCAGGCATTCCTCCGAGCTTGACCGAGAAGACCGCCATGGGTTGTTCGATGTAATTGTACTTAACGAAGAGTGGCGTGCCGACATATTGCGCGTTCAGGGTGGTCGGAACAATTGAGCTGAGTGTATTCGGGTCCGTGAGTTTCACGCCGACAGGAGTGTTCAAATACTGCACGCCAGCTTCGAAACTGAGCCAGCGACGGCCGTAATCAGCAAAGATGCCACCTGAGAATCCCTTGCCTTGCGCCTCGCCACCGGGAAGAACGCCAGCACCGACCACTGTCAAACGAAACGCCGACGCAAACTCGCCGTCACGATACTTACCGGGCTTCACCGTTGTTTTCACCGAACCATCGAACTCGGCGCTTGCCAGGCTGCAAACGAAAGACTGCATTAACGTGATTGCCATCATTGATAGAAGCTGCTTTTTCATAACGACGAAACCTCCCGAGATTCACAACCTTGGAATGCCAACCCGGTGCCAACGCCGGGCTTCAAGGCGTCATCTATATAGTTAGATTCACTGGTTTTTTCGGTGACAGCGAGGTTGCTTCGACGACCTTGATTCAATGGCTAGTAAATTGCCCGACAGCTGCAAAGATTGTAGCCAGTGGTGTAACTACAACGCGACTTTGTCCGGTGCTAATTACAACTCGATTTTGACCGACTTGGTGTATCAATTTGAAACACTTC
>SXRI01000185.1 GCA_005793615.1 Bdellovibrionales bacterium | reverse complement strand
TCATTCAGCGACGATCCTACGGACTGCGCGATGAGGAATACCTGAAATTGAAAATCCTGACCTGTATGCTGCGGGAGATTTAAACAAAATCAGTACGAAAAATGGAGTTTTTCTTCCCCTCAACTACACGAAGAGCCATAAGAAAGACCCCAAGCCCATCCGGCGGAAGTCAGTGCAAAGATGAGAACGGCACGAAAGATCTGACGCCCGCGACGCCAATTGAGAATGCGTTCGCCGAGCCCCCAAAGAGTGACGCGGGAAACCGTACTCGTCAGAATCAAGGCGGCCATCTGCCAATAAAATGGATCAGCGGCGAACTCGGGTACGCGTAAGACAAATGCCCAAAAACAAAGAAGCTGAAACGGCACCGAAAGCGCTGATCTGAGCCCGATCTTCAAAAGTGATTGGCGAATGGAGCTTTCACTGAGTCCCAACGTGTTCGACATAAGTGGATTATGGCAAACTAACCCGTCATTTGAGTACCGACCTTCGTCTTGTTCACTCAAGGAATTCGAGGGCTCCGATATCAACCTTTAAGCCCATTGGCCTCGACGAGCCGTCAAAGTCGGTCGCTGCCGCACCACTCGCCGTACCTGCATTCCGAGCCGGACTTGGCGTTTGCAAATGGTAATCGCCGGTGAGTGTTCCCGTAGCGTTTACAAATAACGGATCAGCACTGATCGTGTTTTCGACAACACCATTCACCATTTGATTGGTACCGCAATTGTGAAGAAGGTTATTCTGGTACTTGTTGGTCGCGCCAAATGTTCCGCTGACCGCGTGTTCTCCAAAACACTGTCCACCGAAAGTGTTGGCGAAGATGTTGTTGTTGAAAATGTTGTTATCGCAAGTTCCGCTCTCACACCAGAACGCAAAGTCGCCGCCGCTGTTTGCAGTGGGATGTCCGACATTCACCACAGTATTGTTACTCACCCGCCATCCCGAGCTGCCATAAACGTCGAAGTGAAGCGCAAAGCCATGCGGAAGTTCGAAGATGAGATTGTTCTGTACGATTCCGCCATTGCCTTTATAGGTGGAAATTCCATGCTGTTGGTTACAAAAACCCGGCAAACCGAGTGCCGAACCAATATTATGAATGCGATTTCCGGCGACAACCGCATAGTCGCTTGCGGCCTCGACCGCCACGGTTCGCATACATCCTGTGCCGTTATTGCCTATGGAGTGAAATTCATTACCTAGCACCGAGTTGTGATCACCGTGATCTATCTGCACACCGGCTTTCGAGGAACTCACACCGGTGATCTCGAAGTCCTGAACGGTGATATAACTTAAACTAGCCAACCACACGACATAGTCACCATTAGCTGACGTATCCGTGGGTGCGATCTTAGCACGCCATTTGTTCTCCGATCGGAGTGTGATAGGCGCCGCCGCCGTTCCGCTGACCTTGAACTTGACCGTCTCCTGATAGACTCCGTCGCCGACGACGACCGTGTCACCAGCACCAGTTGAATTGACCGCATGCTGAATTGTCAGCCAAGGCGCAGCCTTTGAGCCGTCATTACCATCGTTACCGTTCTTGGCCACATATCGTAGGTGCTCGTTAACAAAGGTGCTGGCACAACTATTTGCAACGCCCACAGGGACAATCGCAGATGCCTGCGAGAAAGGATCACTCGCTGCTGGATTGTAGGCCGTTGTTACCTCCGTCGACGAACAACTCAGTGAACTGAGCGCGCTCGAACATGAAATAGACGCGGCCGAATTGCCTGAAATCGTCGCCGCCGCTTCGGAGCTAACGATTTCGGCATAGTTCGCAAAGGCTCCAGCCAACCCTAAGCGTGTGCCGAATCCTCCGGCTGCGAGAATACCCGTCTCACAGCTCGCTCTGCTAAGCTTGCCGAAATCGTTGGATGATGTCCTTGATTTTTTGCGCACCCGCGATCGAAACACCGAATGTTTGCGACATGATGGCCCGTTGCTCGCGCGGAATGCGATCAATACTCTCTGAGGCAAGTTTCATCATTTCGCGATGATACTGCGCGATCGCCGAAGATGTGACTTCGTCTTCGGTCGATATGATCGATTCGGCTTGCACGAGCCTTCCGGCTTCGTTGTGTTTGAGAAACCCAAGAAGGATTAGATCTTCAAGTGCTCGCTTGGCCTCGTGAACCGAGATCGCCGGGACCACTTTTTTCGCGATCCACTCAGGGTCCTCTTGAAAGTCATCTAGGCATACTAACTCGCGAATCGGCGGGTAGAACCAGTTGTCGTAAAAGCGAAACTGCGATTCCTTTAATGGATTAACCTTGCGATAGCTCCGAATGCGCATAATCTCTTTGGCGAAGAATCGTTTCTCGTCACTGGTCTTCGCCTGATTAAATAAAACTAGATTCTTGAAAAAGATCGTTTCGTCTTTATTGAGCTTGAGCGCCAGCGAGAACTTTTCGATACTTTCATCCGAGAGATCTACTTTTCCCTGAATATTGCGAATAATAAAACTGTGCGCCTGAATACCGCAGAGCTTTGCAAAGTAACGATAGGAAAAGTTGCGCTTCTCTTTTTTCCAGACAGCAAATTGATCGCGTAGAAACCACGATAGTTGTCGTAATCAAAAAGCGTGTTCTTTTTTGGAGCCAACTCGGTCATTGCTGTTCCTCATGCTCGGATCGTGCGCTATGTGTTTAATAGTACCACACTTTCGGCAAATTCAAACTAGTACTCCGACAAGAAAGTTTCTAGCCGTTTTTTAGAGCCCGCTTCTTCGCGGGTTTGACTCTTTGCAGTAGCAACATGTTTTTGTTCTCGATTATCCATTCAAATTCCT
>SXRI01000184.1 GCA_005793615.1 Bdellovibrionales bacterium | reverse complement strand
GTTCCATAAATGGGAAGCAAGAGCCGGCGCCATTCCGCTACGTCTGTTTGCCCGGCAATCGCTCAAGAAATTCGTGCATCCACAGAATTGGTTTAAACCGACAAGCCAAGGTCTTAAGTTCTTTGGTGATTATTTTGGTCTCAACTATCCGTTCGCGAAATATGATCAGGTGATCGTACCTGAGTTCAATGCCGGCGCGATGGAAAACGTGGCCGCGGTGACTTTTTCCGAGAGGTTTTTGAGCCGCGGCATCACGACACGAGAGGAACGTGAAGACATCGCCGAAGTGATTCTCCATGAACTCGCGCATCAGTGGTTTGGCAACCTAGTAACCATGCACTGGTGGAACGGACTTTGGCTCAATGAGAGTTTCGCCACCTATATGGCGCATCTCGCGAAAGTGCGCGCCACCGAGTTTAAGGACTCGTGGCAGGCCTTCGCGCTCTTCCAGAAAGCTCGCGCCTTGATCGAAGATCAACTCAACACCACCCACCCTGTCGAATCAGAGATACCGGATACCGACTCGGCCTTTGCCAATTTCGACGCGATCACTTACGGTAAAGGGGCTGCCTCTCTAAAGCAGTTGAGCTTTTTTATCGGCGAAGACAAATTTCGCTCCGGACTTACTCAGTATTTCAGAAAACACAAGTATGCCAACACGACCATCGAGGATTTTACCGGAGCTCTGGAGAAGGCAAGTGGCATTGATCTCAAAACCTGGACACAGTCTTGGCTGAATACTGCCGGCGTGGACACTCTACAGAGTGAGTTTACTTGCGATAAGGGCCGCATTTCACATTTCTCACTGAGGACGATGGCGCCTACGACCCTGCGCCCACATCGTACGCAGATCGCTCTCTTTAAGAGCGAGATGGGATATTTGCTGCCCTATAAAGTAGTCAAGGCCAACTACCAAGGCGCTAATACCGAGATCACAGAACTCAAAGGATCTCCTTGCCCCGTTTTGGTTTTTCCGAATGATTCCGATCAGGACTATGTCAAAGTTCGACTCGATGACGCTTCACTTAAGACCACGTTGGCGAATATTTCTGGTGTTCAATCTGCATTCACCCGCGCCACGATCTGGCCTGTGCTTTTTGAAGCGGTCCGTGACTTACATTTGAAGCCGGGTGATTTCTTGCATGCCGCACATTTGGGTCTTTCCAAGGAAAGCGACACCAAAAATATCGAATCCATTGCTCGCCGTTCAGTCACGGTACTTCAATATCTTCCGCGCACAACAGCGGCAGAAAAAGCGGAGCGTCTGACTTGGGTTGAGAAGTTCGAGCAGATCCTCTGGGAAAGACTCTCCCGCCGAAACGCCAGCAAGGATTTGCAACTCGTCCTTCTTGATTCCTTTGTTGCTCTGAGCGAATCGCCTGAAGCCGAAAAACAACTGGTCCAACTCCTCACCACTCGGGTCTTGCCTTCCGGCTTGGGTGTCGATCAGGATCGGCGCTGGGAAATCATCGTGCGCCTCAATTCGCATGGCAACTCGACAGCGACAATGCTCATCAAAAATGAACTAAAAGTCGACAATTCAGATCGCGCCATCAAAATGGCTTTCGCCGCCGAAGCCGCCCAACCGCAACTCGAAAGCAAGAGGAGTTGGATTCAAAGAGTTGTCGAAAAGAATGATCTTTCTTACTCCCAAAAGCGTGAGGTCTTTAAGTATATCCTGCCACCAAGTCAAGACCACCTACGAGTCTTGCTGACCGGGAATTTCTACGAAAAGCTCCCTCTTCTGGCCAAGACCAAAGATCTTATCTTGGTCACGCTTTATGCGCGCACACTTTTACCGACCACCTGTAGCGCTGATTTAGCCGATAAGCTCGAATCCTGGCTGGCGGATCCGCAAAATGGCGCCGGGCAACTGCCAACACCGGCCTTGAAAACGGTTAAGAACGGCCTCCAGGAAGATCAGATTTGCTTGCGCGTACGGAAAAATGCGCTGGAGCCGCAATAGTAAGCTTAGACTGACTTTCGGGGTTCAAGATCCAGTCGAGACGTCGCCAAGCGAATTCCACGGGCATTGAACAACTGCAACGCCTTGGTCTGTACTCGATCGGCAACGGTGTATTGCTGGCCATAATTATTAAGTGCATAAATGAGTTTCACCAAAACCCAAGACTCGGTGATCTCGCTCACCATTGCCATGGGCTCAGGATCCCGCAGAACCGCGCTGTCACTGCGCGCAGCCTCCAAGAGAGCGGCTCGCGCCAACTCAAGATCTCCTTCAAAGGGAAACCGAAACGCCAAACTGCGAATGAAAGGCCGTTCCTGGGCGTTGAAGTTTAGAATTTGCCACTGAGCCAAATTACGATTGGGAATAGTGATCGGCTCATCAGTAATCGCAAGCAGAACGGTCGCACGCCACGAAATCTCGGTCACCTGTCCGCTGATGCGCTCGCTGCCGTTGCGAAGCTCAATCCAATCACCGATCGAAAAGGGCTTGTCGATCTGCAACGAAATCGCGGCAAAGAGATTTCCCAAGGTGTCTTGCATGGCAAGTCCGAGCACAACCGACAAAACTGCTGAGGTCGCCAAAACCGAGGTGATTTTTACTTCAAAGATCTCGGTAAGAATCAAACTCATTACAACCAGCGACAAAAGCAGCGAAATGATATTCACCAATAGTTGTGGTACGCCCGCCTTACGACTATTGAAGAACAGAAAGTTGTAGGTCGCAATCTGCAGAATCTTTACCATAATAATGCCGGCGAGAATGACGTTGACAAAACCGCTGTACGGCAAGATTCGTTCGACAACTCCCCAATGATCCTCGATCAACTTAAAGACTTCATGCGCCGCGAAGATGACGCCGCCACCAACTAAGAAGGTCAAAAGATCATAGAACATTTCGCGATAAAGGCGGTGGCGTTCAGCAGAAAGATCCCGCAGAAAGAAACGATAGAATACCCAAGACCCCAGCGCCGCCATCAAAATGACTATCGCGGGTTCGAAACCAACCATACTTAATATACGTTCACTTGCTCGGCTTTCCATCTTGCATTCGATTCTATCAGTTCAATTGTTTCAAGCAATGCTCAATTACATTTTCAAAAATAATGCGACCTAATCTTTATCGTCTTCCTTAGGCGCTTCGGGAGTCGGCTTATCGGCGACTGGTTTCGCTGCGGTAGTCTTACCTCGGCAGGCCGGCTCAAGAATTGTTTTGAGATCCGCACGCGAAAAACGAAGTGTCTTCCAAAACTCCGGCGACTTGGGATCAGCCGATTTCATGTAGTCCGAACCTTTGCCAGATAAACCCAACTGGCTATCGCTCGCCCATTCATCCATCTCGACAAAGTCCTCTTGCGCATCTTCATCCGGACTGTGCTCGATATCTACCACGCGTCTTTTTACCGGCACGGTACAACTCTCAGTAGCGGTCTCTGGCGCCTTCAGCCCCAGCCACTGACCCACGAGGATGGCAAAGTTGGCGCAAAACCGTTGGTTTGCTTCCTGCAAAGCCTTTGCCCGACAGTTCCCGCTACAGCCCTGTTCGACCTGCGGTGAAGGAACGAATTGCCCCCGATCCGGCCACAAGACCGCGATGAAGCGCTGACTCTTGCCTGCCTCCGGTGTGGAGCCCTTGAGTGTAAAAATCTGGTCATAGTTGTTTGAGTAATCAAAGGTATCGACCGTAATTTTCAAGTCAACTTTACCAAGTGCTGAGGCCTGCCATACTTTTTTGATTTCGCTGACACAGAGATTATTGATGATCCCGACCTTTTTCAACGGCGCCTCTAAGTCATTGCCACTACGAGGTTCAACACCTTGAAATTCGATGCCCACCGAAAGAAAAATCGTGACGACATCATTGACCTTGCCAACACGGTAACCAAGATCACGACGATGGCGCTTGTAAACCACAGGTGGCGCAGGCGGCGCATCCACCCCAGTACGGGTGTAAGGCGTATAATCAACATTCGGTTCTGCTTCGCAAATCTCGAGAACCGGCGCAATGCCGTCAACAGTCATGGTTTTGGAATCAACGCGAATGTCGTGGCGGCCAATCTTAGTAAGACAGGCGATAACCTTGGACTTCTTCCCGAAGGGTGATGGTGCGATGGGAACCTTACCGCCATTGTTCGGGCCACATGCCACCACCGCAGCGATGCTAGAAATAACCGTCAGTAAAATCGTAAGACTCGCTCTATTCATATCCTCGAAGACCCCGCGCTCATACCAATTGCATACCTGAATCAAAATCAACTGCTACCGCAACTGCAATCGCTGTGCACAACACCCTGTTCCCATCGAACAAGTCACTTACCGCTTGAGGAGCGCACAGGGGAGGGCCTGGCCGCGTTCTGTAGACGTTCTGGACCGTTTCGCCCCGACGCTTGGCCCGATTCTGGCCTAACTCTCGATCGATGTTCTCGAAAAGACCAAAACGCGCAGCTAGAAGATCTGAAAAAAATCCTCGGGCACGCGCAAATTTGGGCGTCGACAAGCAGCTCCAACCGCACGCTTGCCGAGGCTGGCGTTCTCATGCACGCTAAGAGAATGAAGAATCAAAATAGATCCAAGTCAGTGGAATTCATGCACCGAGCAATCGAACTCTCGCGTGAGCACATGCATGCCGGTCAAGGCGGCCCCTTCGGCGCAGTGATCGTCAAAG
Source organism: Bdellovibrionales bacterium (assembly GCA_005793615.1). Lineage (GTDB taxonomy): Bacteria > Bdellovibrionota > Bdellovibrionia > Bdellovibrionales > JAMPXM01 > SXRI01. The sequence goes on along the minus strand of SXRI01000184.1, from coordinate 167 downwards.
ACGGCAAAATCGTTGCTGAAGGCTGGAACTGCGTATTTCGGTTAAGGCGCCCGGCTGTTTCGGTTCGATTCCGCCCGGCTATCGGAGCGTAGCGACGCTACTGATTTAGTTTTCGCATTTCAGATCCTGTCAGTCAAGGGTGGCTCGGGCCTTGCGCTGCGACTCAG
>SXRI01000183.1 GCA_005793615.1 Bdellovibrionales bacterium | reverse complement strand
TTTTGCGCTCCTAATCCCTCGCGCCCCAGATAATCATCAGCACTACGAACGTCGATGATTCGGTAAAGAACTGGCGATTGCCCCGACTTGAATGCCTGTGGCTCCGTGAGCGCATTGGAATTGATCGCGAACTGCACTTCGGCGCGAGTCACCAAGAGACTCTCAACAGGATCCGGCTTCCACGGCGTCTGGCTCTTGAGACCTTTCTCTTCAACCACATTGGTATAACGAGCCTTCAGCGCCTCAAAACTCGCAAACTGCACATTGGAAAATCCAAGATAGGCCAGCATCCAGGCGATTCGTCCCTCTTCACCATCTCCACCGAATCCCTTACCAACGACCACAACATGGGCACTAGGCTGCAGACCGACATGCGCTAGACGGCGTGCAAGAACACTCAAGTCACTCTGTAAAACACCGCGGTTTTCAGCGTGAGTCTCAGTGAAGTCCCACCACCTGAGGTTCTGCGAATGAGGAATATGTACAACTGAAAACTCAAAACTGGGTCGAGTGTCGATAATCACCGTCTCTGCCGTGACTTTAACCGGCGAGAGAAGAGCACTCCCACCATCAAACTTTCGCTCAGCCGTCTCACGGCCTTTTGTCGGCGCCAGCGTACAGCCGGCACCGATAGCCACAATACCCAGTACCGCCATCACTCGCCCGAACATCATTTGAACTTCATTGTCGGGAAAAGAATGATGTCACGAATACTCGGTCGATCGGTCAAAATAGTCACGATGCGATCCACTCCAAGACCAACACCGCCCGTTGGCGGCATACCGGTATCAATCGCATGAATAAAGTCCTCATCCATCGGATGAGCCTCTTCGTCATGGGTACGTTTAGCCTCTTGTTCTCGCAAACGTTCAAATTGTTCCTCGGGATCATTGAGCTCAGTATAGGCATTACCGATTTCCATGAAGGCCGCGAACGGTTCGAAGCGCTCAACCAAGTCAGGATTATTACGATGACGTTTTGTCAGCGGCGAAATTTCGATTGGGTGATCCATCACGAATGTCGGCTGCCACAAATGTGGTTCGGCCGCGAGCTCAAAAATCTCCATGATCATCTCACCGCGCGAAACCGGTTTTTCGAGATCCGACCCCAGCTCTTTACACTTCTTAAAGAGAATATCCTCCGGCACACCTTCGACTTCAAAGTCAGCGTATTCACGAATGCCATCATACACCGTCAACCGCCGCCATGGCGCGGTGAAGTCGATTTCTTTACCCTGATAAACAATTTTAGTTGTTCCATGGGTAGCCACCACTAGGTGCGATATCAACTCCTCAAACTGCTTCATTTGGTAGTGGTAGTCGGTATAGGCCTCATACCATTCGAGCATGGTGAACTCAGGATTATGAGTGCGATCTATGCCTTCGTTACGAAAATTCTTTCCGATCTCGTAGACCTTCTCAAAGCCACCCACCACCAGGCGCTTTAAGTAAAGCTCTGGTGAGATCTTCATAAAGAGTTTCATGTCGAGCGCGCGGTGATGAGTTGAAAACGGATGCGCTGCCGCACCACCATACACGGGCTGCAACACCGGTGTTTCAACTTCAAGAAATCCACGTGCATTCAGCCACGCACGAATTTCAGCGATAATTCGCGAGCGCTTCAAGAAAACTTCGCGCGATTCCGGATCCGTAATCAAATCAAGGTGACGATGTCGGTACTTAATCTCAACATCGGCAAGGCCATGATACTTTTCCGGGAGCGGCTCCAGCGTCTTGCAAAGCATCTTAAATTCTTTGCAATGAAGAGAAAGCTCACCCTTCTTGGTCTTGAAAACAAAACCTTCGATACCGACGATATCGCCGAGATCAAGAAACTCAAACGCGACATTGTCTTCGGGCGAGAGCTCTTCTTTACGCAAGTAACACTGAATCGTGCCGCTTCCGTCTTGGATATTGAAAAACGCCGCCTTACCCATCGGTCGCTTGGTCATGATTCGCCCGGCGATCCGGTAGCGGGTGTTCTCGCGAACATCACCGGGATGCAGAGCTTTATCAAACTCACGCACAATATTAGCTGCAAGCGCATTACGTTCAAAGGTATGCGGAAAGGGATTCAGGCCTGCATCGCGCAAGCCCTGAAGCTTGCGACGTTTCTCCGCGCGCAAGGGATTTTCCCGCTCTTCGTCGCCTGGGGAATCGTTTACTGAATCACTAGACGGACTATTTTTCGGCGTATCGCCCATTCTCACATTCCTTCATCGTTCTATTTGCTCGCCCGATACTTAGCCTACTTAGCCGCGGAAAGCGTCTTGGACCTTATGCAGGAGTTCAATCGCCTCTTTTTTCGGCCGTTGGAAAGCATTACGCCCCATGATCGAACCAAAGGCGCCACCGCCAGCAAGGCCTTTGACCTCTTCCAAGAGCTCACTAGTGCCCTTTGCTTCGCCACCAGAGAAGATCACGATGCGCTTACCGTTAAAGCAGGACTCAACAACGTGTTTCACCCGATCACGCATAGTTTCGATGCGAATTCCTTGCGCCTCATAGACCTTGCGGGCGGCCTCTTGCTCAAGATGTGCCGTTGGCGGCTTGACCTTGATAACATGAGCACCCAACTCAGCCGCGATATGCGCCGCATAGGCGACCACATCCACCGCTGTCTCACCCGCCTTGGAAAGCTGCTCACCCCTGGGATACGACCAAACGATGACCGCTAAACCCGCTTCTTTCGCTTTGCGGGAAGCGACAGCGATTTCCTCGTACATTTGTTTGCGATCCGAAGATCCCGGGTAAATGGTAAAACCGATACCCACACAGCCCAGGCGAAGAGCATCATCAACCGCAGAGGTCACAGCCGATATCGGCGCCGCCGAATTAAAGAGCGTTTCAGAGTTGTTAACTTTCAAGATCAACGGAATCTCACCGGCATAATCGCGAGCCACAGCCTCGATGAAGCCAAGCGGCGCCGCGTAGGCATTACAGCCCGACTCAATCGCCAAATTGACATGATAGCTGGGATCATAACCATCAGGATTCTTCGCAAACGAGCGCGCCGGCCCATGCTCAAAACCCTGGTCAACCGGCAAGATTACCATCTTCCCTGTTCCGGCCAGACGGCCGTGATTGAGAAGACGTGCAAGGTTGGTGAGAGTTCCGGGATTGTCTGCTCCGTACCAGCTCAAAATCTCTCTAACTCTTGGTGTCATTTGGCCTCCTCATAGTCGTTGATATGGTCGCTATTTTTTATCTATTTTTTATAATCGGCTTCCGAAACTAAACATAACCCTCGTTGAAAGCAAGTGCTTCTGGTAGATAGATGTTCCGAAATTACTAAGAGTGTCGCGGCTCTAAATTCATCCCCACAAGGCAGCCGAAGTATTGACTAGA
>SXRI01000182.1 GCA_005793615.1 Bdellovibrionales bacterium | reverse complement strand
GCTGATCAGCATTGTAATAATGAGGCTCACGCTTAAGATCGCGGTAAGTCGCAAAGGACTTCAATACTCCCCGTGGAACCTCGAACTTCTTTCCTGTTAACTGGGCGTTATAATACTTGGCCGTGTACGTCACCGACGTGGTGTCAGCATCTTCAGGCACGTTGGTGTCACCGATCCAGATCGGCGACAGCGTCATAGTTGCCGCTTGATGCACGCGTACTCCACGCCAAGTCGTCGCCGGATAAAAATTGTAAAGCACACCTTCCCGAAATCTTTCAACACTGGGAAGGGCCCGAGCGATCATCGGCGGAATCTGTGTGAACTCCGGATGGTCCTTATAAAGAGAAACCAACTGATTGATCATGGTGCTGGTCGTAAAGGCACTAGGTTCTTCCTCACCCTTCAAAAAATCACCAATGCCAAGAATGACAGCCACCGGACTGGAGTGCACCTGTGTACGCCATTCTCCAGGAACATAAACGCCGTCGGCTTTCTTAACTTGCGAGTTCTCGATGAAGCGTAAGTTCGACGCCGCGATCTCGGGAAGATTCGCTATGCGCGTCTGAGGCGAATGGCCGGTCGCCTGCGCCGCAGAAGCGGCGACACCCACCAGCGCCATCATCATCTTTACTTTCGAGGTCAAATTTCTCATATTCTCTCCGTCCGCCAAAAAAACTATGATCTCTGTCTTACGTTCTAGAGCCCGCGTTAGATTTCTTTCGCAAGAGCCTTCAATGTTTTTTGAATGGCCACGCCGATCGGGTCAAGCTGAAGTTTCAAAACATCAAATACGATGCCCTTTACCGGCAGAACGACACCACGTTGTTGGGTGGCCGGTTCGGCCTCGCCTACAACACGAACAACTCCAGTGCCATCGGCGGCCTTCTTAAAGCAAATGTGAAAGTTGAGCTCACCATAATGATTTGAGAGCATCTCACTCGATTTTGAAATATCGGCCTTGAGTAGAAAATTTTTAGTACATTTTACAGATTCTTCGCTCACAGTGATATCTGCCTTCAACTCGACGGATTCACATTGCTGCACGACGAAAACAGTCACGCATTTTCGCATCGAGGCATTCATAAAGGGGTGCGTGCTCGAACCGCTGATCTGGGGTGCCGTGAGCAACGTCGTCGTGCTGTCCACTCCAGGACGATAGTTTCGAAAGATCGCACGCACATCACCGACCATTCTCTCGACCAAGATTTCGGACTTGGAGTTCTTGATGGGAATCTCGAGCTTACCGATTGGTTCTGCCGAGGCAGCGAGAACAATTCCCAACTCCGCAAAGAAAAAGCAAAGGACTGCCAACGTCATCAATAAAACTCTGTTTACGAGTGCAACGTTCATCTTTCCTCCAACGTGAACAAAGAAGCCTTTTTAGCTTCGCCTGTCTAAAAGGTTCCCACCGTCGATAAGTCGGGATGTCAAATTCTCCAAACCACCAACAGCCAAACCACCAACAGCAGCTAGATCAAGTTGTATTGCAACCCCAATGCCGCTCTAGTAACCTCCAAGCACCGAGACCTGACTTCTAGGTATTGCCTCCACTAGAAACGTTCACCTGCGATTGATTACGAGCGCCGTTTTTGGGTAGCTGTAAATGGATTAGGCACGGAGGCTTTCAAAGTCGCGCGCACCTTCACGAATTCCAATTCAATTTCCTGATAGGCAGTTGGGTATTTTCTACATCAACCTCGGCGCATTTTGTTACCTGCGTTTAGATCGCCGAAGTTCACCACTCCCAAATTGCTGTCGATCTATTGGACATGGAATCAAAATCTGTAACCGCCCTCGGACTGGCCCGATTCGCGGACTAGACATCGCACGAGCACTCCCGCGCTGACGACAGCCAGCGACAACACGCAACAGGGGCGCCATGCCGTCGAAAACCTGAGGCTTTTGTGTTGCAAGTGCAACCACCAAGGCTAGACCAAAGCACCAACTCTAAACTCAAAGATCAAGACTCCAAACTCTTCGCCCTTTTGCCGAAATCTTTGACATGAAAGAACATCGGCTAAGCACCAAGACACCTCGGTCTTCATCGGTCGCCATCTACTTTCTGCTGCTCATAGCGGCTATGTTCACGCTCTCAAGTTGCGCACCTGCCTCAGGTCCTGTTGCACTCTCGCCCCTCGATGACCCAAACAAAATTGGTCATGCGCCTGTTCAGGATGAGCCGAAGGCACCAGAGGGCCCAGCCAATCCTCTGCCTCCCGTCACGACCGAGAAACCTAATCTGCCAGCACTCAAGATTTGTAGCGAACTTGATTTTCCAGAATCGGTCATTTGGCCACGATCACTGTCAGCCACTGATCGCGAAGCTCTGAAACTTGCCCTGAACATCAGCGGTAGTTATGAGGGCTCCACCGGTTGGGCGAATCTCACCAATGATTTCGACGGCATGGGTTTATCAATGGGTCTTTTGAACCAAACACTCGGCACGGGCTCGCTACAACCGATGCTGATCAAAGCACAAACACGCTTTCCTGAAATGTTGAACAGAGTGATGGCTCGCGGCAACCTCGACAAACTTCTCAAGATGCTCGCCACCTGGCAAGAAGCCGCCAGCGGTCGCAATGCCACGAGTGCCAAGTGGGCGCGTAAAACTCTTTATACTCAAAACGGTGGCTTTACTTCATCGTGGCGCCGCGATCTTACGGCACTCACGACGTCAAGCGAGTACATAACGATTCAAATCGAATCGGCCGTAAAAAACCACAAGCTCGCCCTGAGTTTGGCTCGCGCGATTTCGTGCACGGAATTGCGTTGCTATCTTTTAATGTATGATTTCGCCGTGCAAAATGGCGGACTCTACCAAGAGGATCTCGACGAATATGACGAATACGTCGAAGACCATCCCCAAGCCAGCATGACCACAAGACTCAAGAAACTTATCGAGCTTCGCATTCGCCATGTTCGCGATGAGTACATGAACGACGTTCGCGCTCGCAAAACCACGATCGTCAACGGTCAAGGCAAAGTGCATGGTGAGCAGCGAACCCTCGAAAAGGAATTCTGTTTCACCCGACTCACGCAATATCCCCAAGTACCGAGTACTTTCGCCACCCTGGATTGAGTCAGGCTACCCGATTGAACAAATCCCTACCATTGCTCGTTCCGCTGGATGAAATACGAAGTAGATCATCGTTGAAACATGATTCACTTTCCGAGCGTTTAGAGTTTCCTGAAGACCACTACCCACCACAGGCAGGAAATAAAAAAGCCGAGCTGCAAACTCGGCTTTCACAAACAAAAATTAATTACCGGCACTAATCAGTACTGACCGTTTCCGTTAGCTTCGCTGTTACCATTGGAGCTGCTGCGGCCCTCGTCGCCAAGGCCGAAGTGATCTACATTTCTGGCGAGATCAGGAAGCGATGCCAAGTACTTTTGCAGTTCCTCTTTCGCAAACTTTCCGCGGCTGACATTCCAATCGATCAGGCGCTTATCGTACTTCAACTTTTCCACTTCTTTGCTCAAGCTCATCTTTTCATTGCTCCTAAGTTTCAAAATTTCCAAAAAGGGCCGACAACTCAGTTCCAGTATTTAGGACCGCCGCCACCGCCGCCTTTATCGTCATCTTTTTTTTCGTTATTTACCACGAGCTTAAGGCCACGTCCACGACGGTCTGACTGCTTGCGCCAACGGCGCTGCTGAAAATAGGTATAGCCTCGCAAAAACAGGAACCCTGAAGCAATTCCGCCAAGATGAGCAAGATTGGCGACGTCGCTCGACATGCCATTATTCAGAAGCGTTACCGCCTCAACCGCCCCCAGAATGACCACGAAGTACTTGGCGCGCATCGGGAAGACCATCATGAAGTAAACCACGCGCTCGCCGAAGATAATCCCATAGGCAAGCATCAAGCCGAAAATGGCACCCGAAGCCCCCACAACCGGAGCGATCCAAATCCCGCTTGGACCCATGATCAGGGCATGCGTCAAAACCACGATGCCATAGATCAGGCCCGCACCCACCCCGGATACCAGATAATAGATCAGAAAAAAGCGCGATCCCCAGCGGCTCTCGAGTTCCGAACCCAACCACCACAGGAGCAACATATTAAAAACGATATGAAATACGTTATGCGAGTGCAGGAACATATAGGTCAGCGGTTCCCACAAGAAGAACTTGGTCAAAAAGTTCTCAGGCACCAAGCCGAAGGTATACGTGAGCATGGGGCTCTTCAGAATGTACTGCTCGCCAATGACTTGGAAAACCAGCCACACCGTCACGCAAATGCCGATCAGCCAACGAACTACCGGCGTTACCGGCACCATCATATTGAACTGCATTTGCGGACCAGACGGCCGCGAACCGCGATTTCCCATGATTTAGACAAGCTCCTCGGTCTTTTCGCTCAACTCGATCAGCACACCACCAGTTGAGGCCGGATGTATAAAGGCCACCCGACAACCATGAGCTCCCATTTTCGCCTGCTCATCGATCAAACGCACGCCCTTTGCTTTGAGATCCGCTAAAATTCTATCTAGACCCTGGACCCTAAGACAGATGTGGTGAATTCCAGGCCCCCGTTTATCAAGAAATTTGCGCAGCGTGCTATCAGGACTGGTGGGCTCCAATAGCTCCAGCGTTGCCTGGTTACCTAGCCGTAGAAAACCGGTTTTCACCTTTTGCGAGGGAACTTCTTCGATTTCCATCTCACCAAAGCCAAGAGCCTTGTAGAAGGCAAAACCCTGCTCCAAAGTTTCAACAGCTATGCCAATGTGGTCGAGTTCAAACTTGTTAAAATTCATGCCTACTTCCACTTTCCACGGGTCCGTTTTGGAGGCGGCGGAAAAAACGGCAAGAGCTTTGCAAAACTCGCCTCAACGGTCTCAATCACAACCTTAGTCTCTGCGATGAGCGGAAAGAAATTCGTGTCCCCATTCCAGCGAGGCACGACATGATAGTGCAGATGCTCAGGAATTCCCGCTCCGGCCGCCCCACCAAGATTGAGCCCGACATTAAAGCCCTCGGGGCCATAAACCTCAGTGAGGGCCCCGATAACTCTTTTGAGACAAGAATTAATCGCCGCACTTTCCTCGATTGTCAGCTGCAGGAATTCGCCACAATGACGT
>SXRI01000181.1 GCA_005793615.1 Bdellovibrionales bacterium | reverse complement strand
GGCTACCCTTTGAGCGGGAGCGTGTACTCAGTGCGCGGATCTTTGCTTCCGCGAAGCCGATTCCGTTGTCGCTGATTTGGATTCGCACTCGCTCGCCCTCAGGTCTTGCCGAGATCACGACTTCGCCGCCGGCGACCTTTGGTGCGATACCGTGCTTGATTGCGTTTTCAACCAGAGGCTGCAGGCAAAGCGCGGGGATCTGCGCTTGATGCGGATCAAGATCCTGAGCGATTGAGATCATAGCTTGCAGACGATCGCCAAAGCGCGCCTTTTCGATCTCGAGATAGGCTGAACAGAGTTCAAGTTCTTCGGCGAGCGAGTGAGTGAGATTGCGGATCGAGTTCAATACTCCACGGTAGAGTTCAGAGAGTTGAATGACTGTCTCTTCCGCCTTGACGGGATTTGTCGGTACCAGTGAGGCCACGGTATTGAGTGCATTGAACATCAGGTGCGGGTTCATCTGCGCAGTGAGCGCGGAGAGCTGAGCCGATAAACGTTGGTTTTCAAGGTCCTTGATGCGAAGCTCACTCAAACGCTGTTGCTCGCGGGTCTCATGTCGGGTGCGAAGCAGAAAAAAGGCCACGGCAATGATGGTGCCGATCACTAAGCCGATGCGGTAATCGTCTACGCTCGCTCCGAGGTCGTCGGCCGGCATTGGCAGACCCAGCGAAGGCGCGAGCCAAGCGTGCACCAGGTGATTGACCTTGAAACCAAAATACATTCCCGCCGGCATGGTACAAAACGAGAGCGATAGCCACCAACTGCGTGAGCGCGCTAGGAGTGGGCGCCGTAAGGTTCTCATGAGCACGGGCTCGATAACCTTTTGCACGAGAAACGTCGCCAGGATGCAGGTATAGGAAACCACCAAGCCAATGGTGAACCCTGTCAGCCAGCGCTCAAGAGGGTTATCAAAGCCAGTGATGCTACAAAGGATCAAAGGAGTGACAATGGGACTGTAGAAAAAAGTCGAGCGCAAGAGCTCATTCCGGAAGGAGCCGTCCGCGGGGACGGCAAACTCCTTAAAGCGCTGCCAGAAATTCTTGGTCAGTTTAATTTGTGCCTCAAACATTTCCATTGTCAGCCCTGGACAAAAAATCAGTCAAAAAATCAGTGGCGGCGCCGTATCTTGAGAGTCCATAAACGAACTCTCAGATTAGCGTGCTAGTTTATTGTGCACGGCTGACTTTTTCACGTACTACCTTGATAGCCTTACCATTTTGCAAAATCATGGTCAGATTTCGGCGCTGGTCACGGCTATCAATGGCGATCGTGGTGGCATAGGCTCTGCCAGATTCGTCCTCGAGGTAGTTTTCACACATATCGGCGCCATAGCAGGCACCGCCGCCCTTACCGAGGTTAGAGATATTACTCCAGCGGTTACCTTTGATGGTCAGGTCTTGGGTGATCACGCGTTTTCCGCCCCGGGCTGTGGTGATCGTGGCTTCGCTATGGACTTTGTTGTCTGCACCGAAGCTGTTGATCACAGTGATTTCATAGGTTTCGAGCTCCTCGCCCTGGGGGGTGTATTCGGCGCCAGAGCCAACCCATATTTCTACATGGGCTTGCTCTTGTGACGCCTGGGCGATTTCGAGGCCGAGGGCAAAGACTGAGAGAAATGGCAAAAGAAGGGTGGCAAAAAGTGAAGAGAGTTTCATAAAGGGACCTTTCAGTTATCGGCAAACGTTCATTCGTTCGCGTCTGCACCCGAAATACGGGGTTTCGCGAGGGAATGAAAGAGCCAAGCCCTGAACGGCCGATTCAGCCGACTGAGGTGCCGGAATGAGCGGCCGCGAGGTTGCTGAGCAAAAGGTCCTTGCGCAGCCACAAGTCCCGGATCCAGTTTTGGATGTTTTCGCGGTAGGCGGCGTCTTCAAGATAATTGCCAGAAAGAAATTCAGAGGGAATCGCGATCTTCTCAACACGAATCACGACCTCGTCGACTTTGCCGCACAGTAAATCCCAGAAGGTGATCGCGCGTCCCGGGTAATAGATCGTGACATCGAGAAGTGAGTCGAATTGCTTACCCATGGCTTCGATCACAAAGGCGATCCCGCCGGTTTTGGGTGAGAGAAGATTGCGGTAACTTCGGCCTTGCTTATGGTGTTTATGATCGGTGAAACGCGTTCCTTCGAGAAAATTGATAATCGAAGTCGGCGAACCGGCGATGCGCTCGCAGGCGGCACGGGTAGTGGCGAGATCCTGACCTCGCTTTTCAGGGTGCGCTTCAAGGTATTCCTTGGTGTAGCGCTTCATGATCGGAAAATCGAGTGCCCAAAAGCCCTGACCGAGAATCGGAATGTAAATCAATTGGTGTTTCACGAAAAAACGCAAAAATGGAATTTGTTTATGAAAGGTCTTTTGCAGCATCACGATATCAATCCACGATTGATGATTGGCGCAAACCAGGTAGGATTTTGTGCGTTCCAAGCCATCTGGCAATTTTACATCCCATTTGATCTTGTGCATGAGGCCGAAGCTGAGATTGTTAAATTCGACCCAGGTTTCGGCGATCCATACCATCGCCTGGTTACAGAGGCTGCGCACGGTTGGCGACGGCAAAAGAATCTTCATAAACGCAAAAGGGTACAGCAGCGGTGTCCAGATCATCGTGTTGAGGCCAACTAGAAACGCACCGATGATGCCCTTAAGTGGAGCGGGTAAAAAGCTTAGCACGTGCGTCCCCCCTGATGATGGGTGTCCTGATGTTTGGTTCTAAAGGCCAACTCGAACCTAGCTGACATTGTTTCCAAGTAAAAATCAAAAACAAAACCAAAGTCGGTATTGACTGGACTCTGGGCAGTATCTCGCGCGAAAACAGCGCTTATGAATCTGCCAACTTACCTCCAACAGCGCCTCTTAAGGCAGGCGACCGAGCCTTGCTATCGCCAGTTGTGCGTCACTTGTTTGCAGCCTCCCTTTGGCTGTTATTGCGGTGAAGTTGTGCCCTTTGATCCGGGAATGGATTTCGTGATTTTGATTCACCCTTTGGAAGTGAAACGGCGTATTGCCACAGGCCGGATGTCACATCTCTGTCTTGAGGGCTCGCGTCTCCTTGCCGGCCGAGACTTTTCCAACGATGTTCGGGTCGAGAGAATTTTGGCTGATCCAGGACGCTATTCGGTCATGCTTTATCCAGGCCCGACGGCGATCGATCTGAGCAAGGTTGCCGCCTATGAGCGGGCGTTGATTTTTCCGCGCGAGCGACGGCTTACGGTTTTTGTCATGGATGGCACTTGGCGCACCGTGCGACCGATGGTGCGCAGTGCCAACCTTGCGAAGTTGCCGCGAATTAGTTTCTCACTTGAGCGAACTTCGGGATTTCGAACAGTGCGTAAACAACCAGCCCCGGGCTGTTTTTCGACGATCGAGGCCATTCATCAGACCATTGAACTCGTGGGAGCTTCTCGGGGGTTTGCGGTCGAGAGTCGGCGGCATGATGTCTTGCTTAAAGTCTTTGAGCGAATGGTGACCAAGCAGATGGAATGCGTGAAAACTAATCAATCTCGAGCGCGCGACAGAGGGCCATCTTGCCAGTGAGTTCATAGAGCTTGAGTTGTTCCGTCCGCGTGTGGCGGGCGCGATAGCCAAGCGTGCAAAGACCTTGGCTAGAGGCGAAGTGTGAACAGTCGTCGCAGAAAAACCTGAGTTCGAGGTGATTGAAATCGCGCGGGTCAATAACATCGAGGGTGATGGAGCGATGGCGAGGTCTTGGAAGGTAGTGGCGGTTTTCAGTCAATAGACGCTTGGGAAGTTTCATAGGCAACCTGCTTAGCGTGAGTGGGGCGAGTTGGCCACAATTAAGGAGATAAATGCGACTCCATTTCAAACTCGAAAATGTCGTGGGCTCAGCCCGAGCTGGGCGCTTTACGACGTTGCACGGAGAAATCGAAACGCCGGTTTTCATGCCGGTCGGGACCCAGGCGACCGTCAAGGGGCTAACGCCAGATAGCCTGCGAACTGTCGGTTCGCGCATGCTACTTGCCAATACCTATCATCTTCTTCTCAGGCCAGGGCCTGAGGTCTTTAAGAAATTTGGCGGTATCCATCGGTTCATGAACTGGTCGGGACCGGTTCTTACCGATTCCGGCGGGTTTCAAATTTTCTCCCTGCCGCATTCGCGCCGTATTCATGAAGGTGGTGCTGAGTTTCAGAGTTATGTTGATGGCACGAGCCATCTGCTCTCGCCCGAAGAGAGTATCGGCATGCAAAAGGCCATTGGTTCAGATGTGATGATGGTGCTTGATCAATGTATTCCGTCGACTGCGCCTTGGCGCGAAGCCGAGAAAGCGATGGAACTGACTCATCGCTGGGCGAGGCGTAGTCTCGCGGCACGTGGGGAATCTCCGGCCGCGATGTTTGCTATTGTCCAGGGAGCTTGTTATCCCGATCTTCGTAAGCGAAGTGTTGAGGATCTTTGCTCGCTTGAGTTTGATGGCTTTGCGATAGGAGGCCTTGCCGTCGGTGAAACCAAGGCCGAGCGCCAGGATTTTACCGAACTGACTTGCGGCTACCTACCTAAGCATCTGCCGCGGTATTTGATGGGGGTCGGAAAGCCAATCGATATTCTTGAGGCCGTTAACCGGGGCGTGGACATGTTTGACTGTATCATTCCTTCGAGTTTGGCAAAGCATGGAATGGCTTTCACCGGCGAAGGACGTCTGCAGCTGCGGCGTGTGAAGTACAAGTTCGCCGATGAGGTGCTCGATGCAAACTGTGATTGCATAGCGTGTGCGCACTACTCGCGTGCTTACTTACACCATTTATTAAAGAGCGATGAGACTCTTGGATGGAAGCTCTTAAGCCAACATAATCTACGCTTCTATCATCGCCTGATGAAGCGCATTCGCGCCAGTATCGTCGACGGCAGTTTTGCCGACCTGTACCGGAGCGAGCGCGAGCTATTAGTGAAAACGGACAACGTTAAGGACGAGGCGGCTCTATAAGAGC
>SXRI01000180.1 GCA_005793615.1 Bdellovibrionales bacterium | reverse complement strand
GGGCTTTTGCACTCGTTCCGGTGAAAGGTAAAGGACAAAAGCGCCCGGTGAACGTAAGGTCGTAAACACTTCACGCTTCTCATCGAGACTTTGTCCTGAGTGCAGAGAACCCGCCGGAACCCCGATTTGTTTCAGACCGCGAACTTGATCCGCCATCAAAGCAATCAACGGAGAAATCACGATGACAAGTCGGCCGCTGGCGAGTGCCGGCAATTGATAACAGAGACTCTTTCCTCCACCCGTCGGCATAACCGCCATCGTGTCGCGACCGCCCATCACTGAATCAAGAATTGCCCGCTGACCCTTTCGAAACCCCTGAAGCCCGAAGCGCTCGTTAAGAACCTTGATTACGGGGTCTGTCACTTCAGGCACTTGAGGCTCCACGTTTCGCCACTTTCATGAAAGCTGATTGAGAGGCACGTATAAAAACTCTGTTGGACAAGTTGTAATGGTACGTTAGCCATTACGTTAGCCATTGCAATGCAACCGACATACCACTCTCGTCACATTACAGACAAGACCGCGCAGATCGAACGGGCCGAAATCCGGGCCAAAAAATCCGGGTCAAAAAACGACAAGCTCTTACTTAACGATGACTTTGATTTCTTGGATCAACATTTTATTATAAGCACGGTGAGCGCCGTCAGCGAACTGTAGCACCAAAGTATGCGTACCCGGTTTCAGTTTCAGCGGTGCTTCGGTTTGACCCTTGCCAAAATGTAGATGTTTTTCATCCATCGGGATCGCTTGTCCTTCGGTCAGAGGCGGAGTGTCGATTAAGACATGAAAATGCCCGGTTCCGGGAACAATAGCGCCCGCTTTTTCAACCTTGAGGCCTTCGACCGCAAACTTGGCGACAAAATCCTGTTTCACTGTTTCGCCGTCTTTGGGTGAAACAAAGAACACCTTCGCATTGGTAATCGCGCCAATCGACTCTGGTCCCTTGTCGGTCAACTTTTCTTCAGCCATTGCGCTGAAAACGATCGCGACACCAGCCACTACAACACCGAACTGACTAAAAAAAACAGCTTTAGACATTATTTTTCCTCCGTAAAGGAATCATTGCGCCACAGATTATGGAGTGTCAGCAACAATTTCCGGCCGAAGCTCGCCAATACGAGCAAGGAGCTCATTCTTTTCGCGCTCGGAAACTTGCCGCGCCTGAAGAACGCGCACAAGATTGTCGGATACCACCAGATACTGATCTTCACTGACGGCGAGTGCGATATGGGTCTTTTTCATATCCGAGCCCTTATATTGACAAGGGCCATCGGCAATCTCGCACAATTGATCATTGAGATTGCGGCGCATCTTACCGAGCTTTTCCGGCTTCGAGGTGACGGGCGTGAAGGCCTGTGCCACCCGCTGATCAGCAAGATTGAGACGAATCCACTCATCGACGATTTCGCTGATCGCCTTTGCACCGCCAATGCGCTCGAACAGCTTCTTCTCATTGATGATTTTGGCACGCCGAGGCCGGTGACGACGACGACGGCGCCTTGCCTCCGCATCATCTGAAAAGCATAAACTCACAAGGCAAATCGCAATGAAAAACAAAAACAATCTTCGCATCTTGTCATTTTGACCAGCACTCGATACTCGGTCAAGTCGAGGCCCATCAGCTCACTTATATTCGCCTAAAAAAAACTCACTGCAACAACACCCATATTACCCACCTCATCCACGACTGGAACCCAGGTGAGTCGGTTCAAAATTCGAGTCTTTCCGCTACTTGTAGCCTGGCTCTTTAGCGAGTCGGGATTCACTCGCTCTAGATGGGCGCGAGCAAACACATGGCCAAAAACCAATCCAAGTGTCGCGCCACCGACGGTATCCGAAAACCAATGTCGATCCGTCGACATACGACTGACGGCAGTCAGCGCCGTTAACACAAAGGCCGGCACTCCCGCTTGCCAACCATAGAACTCAAAAAGGGTCATGGCCGTCGCTGCCATTGTTGACGTGTGAGCGCTTGGGAAAGAATAACGATCAGAATGATCCGGTCGCTCACGCAAGACCGTCGCCTTCAGCGTCGCCGAAGCAACGCCAGTCACAAACATCGCTTCAAGGTTTGCTTGCCCGAAGTGAACAAGCTTAACCGATTGTCTTTTTGCACCCCAAACCCAGGCGCCCACGCCTAGCAATCCTCCCGGAACCCCTGTACCCAGGATTTCATTACCCCAATAATCAAGATCACCGATACGCCGCTTGCCAGCAAAGTAAGTGCGAGCGTCGTCATCATTGGAACGCGCTAGCATAAATACAGCCGTCGCACTACCTATCGTATATTGATTTTGTTTATCACCTAAAAAACCAAACGCCGAAAAAAAATCGGCACGTGGATGAAATTCCAGTAAGTCAGGCGCAGGTTGAGCAACATTAGCGGGCGCGACCACAGCTTCGCTACCTTTTACCACTGGTGCCGATGATGCCGCTGACAAAGCTGATACGGCCGTCGCAGCCACCGCATAATGGGTATGGAAAGCAAAGACATTCAGGAGCAGGAGAAGGGAGCCTCGACGGCCTCCCCATCTCATTATTTGATCCTCAAATCATATAATAGACGTGCATACACGCCGTTCTTTACTGAAGCCACTTTCTTTTCAAGGGCCTTCATATCCCGCATTTCTAAACCCATAAATCGAGCGCCAAAAACCTGCCCAAAAATATGTGTAGACGCCTCGCCGCTCAGCCGCTCAATCAAATGACGAAGAGGATCGATATCCGAGGGAAAAATCTCGATCTTATAATCCTTTATCTCAGCGAACTCAGCCGCCTTGGCGATAGCTTGATCAAGTCCACCAAGTTCATCAACCAAGCCGAGATCCTTGGCCCGGCGACCTGACCAAACGCGACCTTCAGCGATCGCCTCGAGATCGGAGCGCTTTTCATAGCCTCGACTCTCAGCTACGACATCGATAAACCGTTTATAGACGCGATCAACGCCAGCCTGAATGACCTTACCCTCTTCAGGACTCACAGGACGCGCCATGCTGCCGATATCGGCATGCGGATGAGTCACGACCTTATCGAACAGAACACCCGCTTTGTTTTTGAAAAACTTTTGCGCGTTAAACATGATTCCGAAAACACCGATCGATCCGGTGATCGTCGTCGATTCCGCAAAAATGTAGCGGCCGCCTGATGCGATATAATATCCACCGCTGGCGGCGACGTCTCCAATGGAAATCACCACTGGGATCTCTTCATCAGTCTGGCGCACCGCACGCCAAATCACATCACTCGCCAGGGCGTCGCCACCCGGACTATTCACGCGCACGACAATGGCAGCAACGTCCTCATCACTTTTTGCTTCTTCGATATCAGCACGCGCATCATAGGAGCCGACCGTGTCACGGCCGCTTTCGCCATCCTGAATCTCGCCATCGAGAAAAATCACCGCGATTTTCTTTGCACCTGACTTCTTGTCGCTATGACTGCGCAAGAGGCGGCCCGGCGACACCAGTTCAAGTTCGTTCTCCTCACCGACCGACGCCACTCTAAGATCGGACTCCACTTCATCGACAAACTTAGTGTCGGTGATGATCTTCGCCAGTTTCGCCGATTCCGAGGAAACCACTTCAAGGCGACTGGTGAGCTCATCGATTCGCTCAAGACTCAATTTGGTCTCAACCGCTGTCGTGTCACGCACCACATTCCAGATATCATCGATCAGCGTTTGCGTTTGTTCGCGATTCTCTTTGCTCATTTCATCGCGAATCAAAGGTTCAATCGCCGCCTTGAACTTGCCAACACGGAAGATCTCGGGCTCGACTTCGAGCTTACTCAACAGGCCTTTGATAAAAGTTTCCTGAATCGCCAGACCGTTGAGCTCCAACTCACCGTAGGGCTCCATATAAAGATGACCGGCCACAGAAGCCAGGTAATAACCCATTTCATCGAGTCGATCGGCGTAAGCGATGATCCACTTGCCCGTTGCCGCAAACTCGGCAAGTCGTCGGCGGAGTGAGGAAAGCCCCGCCCAACCCGCTTGAAAACTACCGATCTCCAGATAAATACCGACAACGCGTTTATCGTTCTTAGCAATTTCGATGGCCTTATTAAGGTCATACAGGCCCATCGTTCGATCATCAGCAAGAAGCGAGTGCCCGCCGAAAAACTCAAAATCCATCGGGCGATGACGCTCTACCAACTCGCCATGAAGACGCAATTCAAGAATGGATTTGTCTTGAATCGGCTCCATCGAGGTCCCTTTGGCACCCGAAAAAACCGCAATCATCAGCGGCACGATGACAAAGAGAGCAACAATGGCGGCAAAAAGGCCAAACAACGAACCCAGGGCCGCGGTGAAAAACTGCTTCAAGAAACTCTTCATGGAGAACTATCCCCTTTGCGCACGGACAGGCGGTTAAACTGATATTACTTGTTTTCGACCGTGCCCACTTTACCGAAGCGAACACGCAGGACTTCGATAACCGCCGGAATCACTGAGATCACGACAATCGCCAGAATCACGTATTGAAAGTTAGCTTTCACTATCGGCTGATTGCCAAAATAATGTCCGAGCGTCAAAAACGAAAGAATCCACAAGATACCTCCAAACACACTGAAACTCGCAAAGTGCGTAAAGCGCATCCGCCCGACACCTGCGACAAATGGCGCGTAGGTTCGCAAAATGGGTAAAAAACGAGCGATCACCACGGTCTTGCCGCCGTGCTTTTCGTAGAACTCGTGCGTACGATTCACATTCGCGGGGTTCAAAATCTTCGAATTTGGATTCTTGAAGAGCTTCATCCCCAACCATCTGCCAATGGTATAGTTGACCATGTCGCCCATGATCGCACCAAGAATCAAGAGCCCAGCCAGCAAACTAAAATTAAGCACGCTCTCCTGCGCGATCGTGCCCGCTTCGCCTGCGGCGCTCGACACCGCCGTTAACGCGCCAAGTGCGAACAGGAGCGAATCTCCAGGAAGAAAGGGAGTGACCACCAAGCCGGTCTCACAGAAAATTACCGCAAAAAGGGCAACGTAGATCCACGGCCCCATCATAGCTGTCCACAGAGCCAAATGCCCAGGCAAGTCATGAAAAATCGCTGCCAATTCAGATAGTCCCAAAGGCTAACCCCCAACTAAAAAATTGAGGCTCAGTTTACCGCGAAAAAAGTCCGGGCGTCGAAATCTTTTGTCTTACTCATTCTCTTATCACGGCTGGTCAATTTGCACGATCTATCTATTCTATTGGCAAATACTGAACCTTGATAAGTTCGAGATCTTCTTCGCCTTTGGGCGTCTTAAGGGTCACAACATCACCTTTCTGCGCCTGTAAAAGTGCTTGCCCGACAGGCGAAATCCAACTGACCTTACCAACCTTGGCATCGGTTTCATCGACACCCACAATGCGATAGACTCGCTCATTTTCGTCCTCGTCACGCACCGTCACAGTCGCACCAAAAAGCACTTTATCGCCAGTTTGCTTACTTGGATCGACGACTTCAGAAAGGTCAAGACGGCGTTGCAAAAAACGAATGCGGCGATCAATCTCACGCAAGCGGCGCTTGCCGTAAATATAATCAGCATTTTCCGATCGATCGCCATTCGACGCGGCCCATGCTACAGTTTCAACCAACTTTGGCCGCTCAACCGCAAGTAACTCATGAAGCTCGCCCTTGAGCCGCTCCATTCCTTGTTGGGTGATATAGTTTTTTCCACCCCGGGGGATCGCTGGCCCGTCGGCCTCATCGCCCTCGTCGGCCTCATCGAAGCCCTCTTCCTGCTCAGCGTCCTCGTTAACAAACGCTTTACTCATCTCGATACCTCCCGCTGACGATGGCTTCGCGCAAAACCCCAACCATATAGAGCGAACCGGTACAAATAATCAAATCATCTTCCTGACTTTCCCTGAGTGCGCGTTCAAGCGCTACCACCGGATCTTCATCAGAGGCCGCGGCCCGCTTCAGCCACTCGCCATAAATCGCCATAGGGGCTCCACGAAACGGTGTCGTCGTGAGACGCAGGCGAGCCCGCGGCAGGCGGGAAAACTCCGCGAGCATTGTATCGGCGTCTTTTTTCGCGCCAATACCCACCACCAACTCGAGTGAGTGATAATTAAAATACGCAAGAATCTCGCCAAGGCTGGCTACCCCCTCAGGATTGTGATCGCCTGAGAGATAAACCTCGCGACCGCGCAATTGAAACCGCTCCATCCGGCAAGGCCACTTCACCTGCCCGAGTCGCGAAAGGGCCTTGGCAGGATCGAAACCAAGTTCACGAAATACCGTGAGCGCCAAGGCCGAATTCTCTACCGCACGCTTTCCGGGCAAACTCAATCGCGCTTCACCCCACGGAGTTTCCATTATCCATGCAGGCACCTTTTCATCGACATGAAACGAATACTCAGGCGCCACCACTCGACGAACCGATCGCTTCGCGGCACAAAGCTCAGCCACATCGCCTTCGATCTCAGAAAATGCCAGCGCGCGGTGAACCAACAGTCCGCCATCATCGACGATCGCAAACTTCTCGCGAGCGATGTCGCGAAGGGTAGGACCCAGTAACTCAACATGGTCAAGTGAGATCGTGGTGATGACACTCGTGGCGTGAGGAATCAACCGAGTCGGATCTAAGCGCCCGCCAACACCGACTTCGATCACCGCCCAGGAGACACGAGGTCGGATTTCGGCGCCAAAAAATACCTCCGCCATCATCAAAGTCATAATTTCAAAATGGCTGAGCTCATACTGCTCAACAATCGACTCAACCTTTTCAAAGGCCGCTACGAATTCACTGTCGCTCAGGTCGCGTTCAAAACTTCTAATCCGCTCAGTTGTGCGCATCAAATGCGGCGAAGTAAAAAGACCAACGGCTCCAGCACATTCCCCGGCGAGCAAGGTCTCTAGAGTCTTGGCAACCGTGCCCTTGCCATTGGTGCCGGCAACGAGCACCACCCCAACGCCTTCCAAAGGAAGGTCAAGCTGAAGTGCCGCAAGAGCTGCCCGCATGCGCTCAAAACTCTCCGGTTTTGCAGGCACATCACGGGCTTGCTCAATTCGCCTAATTACCGCGTCATATTTCGATAACATCATCGGAAAAATTCTAAAGGTGCCCGGAGCTTTTTTCATGGCGCATCGTGTCGTAACCTGAATGAGCGCGCACTGGCTCCGTGGTCTTTTTGACTACTCCTGGCCGGCTCGGCATTTTCCAATTTCTCGAGAGCGAACTGTTCCATTGTCCATTTTCAGGAAGTCGCGAAGTCGCCTCGTTGACTGCCTATGTAAATTGTTATCAGCTAGTGCGATCAACAGGGGACTACCAGAGGAGTGGCCGTGAACAAAGAACAATCCCCCTATCTCATCATCGGAGTGACGGTACTCGTCATATTAGGTTTTCTGGCATTGAGATCGCGAAATAAGCTTGCGCTGAAAAAAACCAACGCCCCTCATGTGGC